>QMOP01000171.1 GCA_003650255.1 Caldisericota bacterium | reverse complement strand
TGATGCCCATAAATCTGCCAGAAACTTGAATAAGGATATTCTTCAGGAGAATTAACCAGTCCTATTCTAACAGGATTCATGTGAACATAATTTATTGCTGAAATTATATTTCTTTTTGACCTACACACACGCTCAAAAAATCCCTTCTGCCATAGATGACCTTTTCTATTGTAAACTTTATTATATTTCCTTGAAAATGTTCCTTTGATATAATTCATAATCTTTGAAATATCCCACTCACCAACAGGCTGAATAATAAGATGAAAATGATCAGGCATTACAACATATGCATACAGTTTATAATCCAGTATAAACTTGTGATAGGCAACATTTGTTATCAAGAACTTTGCAGCAAATGGATTTAAAAATATTCTTTCTCTCTTATATGTAACAGTTGTCACATAATAAACCAAATTCTTCCTTTTAAACCTTCCTAAATAAACATGGTTCTTCCCCATTTTTGAATACACCCCTTAAGGGGTATCTACAAAGTATATGCAAAGTATATACAAAATAAAGTATACATAAATTTTTGGAGCGGGGAAAGAAAAAAAAATTAATATCTGTAAAACTCTGTGCAGCGGAAACAGGCAGGATATGCTTTAATCTTTTTTAAACGCCTTCTAAAGTTTACGGCTCTTTCTCCATTCCAGATAGAAAGAAAATCCTCCTCTTTAACATTTCCAAAAATATAATCAAGATTTAAACATGGTTTCACATTTCCATCTGGAAAAATGTAAGCAACTATCCATGGAGAAAGACAGTAATCCGAATAAGTTTTGCTTTTAAATTCAGGATTATTATAGTATTCCTTTATTTCTTCATCTTTAAATGCTGGATAAAAATCAACTGAAAAACTTTTTTTCATTCTTTTTATCTCATCAATCTTCTTTATTAAAATCTCAACATCTATTTCTGGAGAAAAAACAAATCCCTTCCATTCTAATGACCCACAACCAAAATCTCTCTGAAACTCTTTTTCCTGTCTTATATAAATCTCTTCACTTAAAAAGATAAGGTGATGATAAGTTAATGAATCCACTTCCAATTCTTCTCCTACTTTTAATAACCTCTCTAAATATTTATAATTCCATTTAGTTATTGTACACTGCAAATTAATTAAAGGTTTTTTTCTTTTAAACTTTTTCTTTATATTCTGTATCTCTTTTATTCCTTTAGTAATTCTATTAAAAAGTCCAGGCAGGCCCCGAATTTCATCATGTAACTTTTCATCTCCATCTAAAGAAAGATTTATCTCATCCAATCCTTGTTTTACCAAACTCAAAGCATATTTATCCAATAAACTACCATTAGTAATCATCAAAACATGTAAAGGAATCTTCTTTAATTCCTGAATCAAACGTATAACATGCTGATAAAGTAATGGTTCCCCTCCAAAAAGGGTTATATTTGGTTTAAACTTCTGAAATTGAAAAATTAAATTCTGCATCTCTTCCCATGTTAACTCTTTTTTTATTATTTCAGTGGAAACCTCTTTTGTAACTCCACTCTCTCCCCATTGTCCACACATTTTACATCTCAGATTACATCTGTGTGTTAAAAAAAGGGTGATTGATTCAGGAGGAGGAGCAAAACCATTTCCTTTTTTATAAAACTGGTAGGCACGAAATCTTTTTAATCCAACCTTAATTCCATAAATTGGTTGTTTCAAAAACTTATTTAAGAATCTTGGAATATTAGATTTTGGAATCACAATTTATTAAACTCATCTACTGTAAGATCAGCTTGCTTTATAATTTTCCTTAATATACCAATTCCCAATTCTTTATGTTGGGGAATTGAAAGTGTATATGGATAATCATCTTTGACCATCATAACATGTGAACCTTTTTGCCTTACTATCTTCCAACCTACTTTTTGCAATTTCTTTACTGCTTCTTTTCCTGAACATAACTTAAGTTTCATATTATACAGTTACTTCTAAAATCCTCTTTTTCCCTTTCTTTATTTTTTCATTCATCACTTCAAGCCAGCCTATAATTGCTTCTCTAATGTTCTTTTTAACTTCTTCTATCGTTTTACCTTGACTAAAGCAACCTGGAAGTGCAGGAACCTCGGCAACATAATATCCTGTTTCATCCTTTTCAATAACAACCTTAAATTTCATCTTTATCACCTCCTTTTATTTATTATACCATAATCCTCTGCTCTCTGCTAACTGCTATCTACTCACTACTCTCTTTATTATTTCCACCATCTTTATTATATCATCTTTTTTTAATTTATAATGACATGGAATTGTTAAAAGATGCTCTGCCAGAAATCTTGCATTTGGAAACTCATCTTCTTTATATCCTAAATCAAAATGGTGATGAACTGGTTTTAAATAAAAATATGATGTCTCAAATCCCTCCTTCTTTAATCTCTCTTTTACAAGAAATCTCTTTTTTTTACTTTTGAAAATCAAAGGAAATCTTGTAAGGACTGAATTACTTCCTGATGGAAAATGTGGCAAGATTAAATCTTCAACTCCGTTTAAGGAATTATAAATAAAGTTCACATTATAGATAACATTAAAACACAACTTGCTAATCTCATCAAATAAAGCCCCACCAATTTTATCAAGAATAGAAGGAAATTCTGAAATTACAAAATTGCTTGAGGGAGTTTTCTGTTTAAAAAAATTAAGTAAAGGATAAAAAAGACCATAAATATCTGGAATTGAGAAAAATGAAATCCCATAATATCGAATCAATGCTTTTACATTTTTATAAAAGGAAAATGATTTTCTTCTTATTGGAATTCCATCAAAAACCCCTCTCTTAAAAATTAAAACACCCCCTTCTCCAAGTGAAAAATTCTTTCCTCTTAAAAAACTTGTAAAAGAAATATCACACAAAGTCCCAACTTTACTCAATCCAAAATAGCCTCCAAATCCTTGAGCAAAATCCTCTATTAAAGTAATTCCTTCTTTTTTAACCTCTTCTGGATTCTGAACAACTCCAAATAAATGAACAATAATGATTGCAAGTGTTCTATTTGTTACCCTGTTCTCCAAATCTTGAAGGGAATATCCAAAATTTTTCAAATTTATATCTGCAAGTTTAACTTTTAGACCTGCTTTTAAAATTGGCAAAACAAGTTCTGGA
>QMOP01000170.1 GCA_003650255.1 Caldisericota bacterium | reverse complement strand
AGACTGCAAGGTCTCTATATGAAATTGAACCTGTTTCTCTTCCCTGAGAATCATAAGATTTAAGAGATGAAACTGTAAAGTACTCGACAAGAATTCCTTTTAAAATTCCTTTTTTAGGAAGAAAAATGAAAGAACTTTTAGACGAATTATCAAACCATGAAACATAACTGAAAGAAGCATAAAATTTTTCATCCCTCCTCTCAGAAAGAACTGCTGGATTGAAATAAATTGCCTCTGCTTTATCACCTGTTATAAATGCACCTGCCATTCCAGAGGTTAAGGCGAATGGGTCAATTCTTAAGAATTCCAAACTTGCTCCATTAAGAAAAGAAATGAAAACTAAAAATAAAATCGCTCTTCTCATTTCAACACCACAAACTTTCCTTTTCCACTGACTTCATCCCCATTTGAATACTCTGCTTTTATCTTATAAAAATATAACCCTGGAGAAATTCTCTCTCCATTTTTATCAATAAGATTCCAAGGATGGGTACTATCTCCATTTGATTTAACTTCATTGTAGGTCTCCGAATAAACCTCCTCTCCCCTTAAATTAAAGACCTTAATTATAATCTTGGCATCATAATCAATTCTGTAAGAAAATGTAATACTTCCATCCTTAACTGGCTGGGGATATGCTTTTAAACTATCCTCAAATTTCACAACAATTTCTGGCTTTGTATATCCAATAACATAATAATCATATAAAGTTTCACCACTTGAAACAGAAAGAGTAATTTTATTATTATCTTTATCAACTGTTCCCTGTAAATTCTGCCATGTTGTTCCAGTATAACCATAAATTTTTAAATCTGATTCAGTAACACCCTGAGGTAAAAGTGAGACATCACTATCAGTATAGTACATTGTTATTGTAACCTTATTTGAAAAACTTAAGTTATCAGGGTCAAAATCAATCACAGGTGATATATATCCAAGTTTTGAAGTATCAAAGTTTTGAGGAGTTGATGTTGCATTTATTCCAAGAGTTGAAGAGGAAACAGGGACTCCATTTGAATAAATTGTTGTTCCAGAAGGAATTGTAAGATAAATATTTGAGTTGTAAAAAAGTTTTATTGCTCCAAGGTCTGAAATTGTGAACTGATATGTAACAATTGTTCGGTTTCCATCATTATCAACTGCAACAACCTGAAGGGTGTAATCTCCAACTTCAAGAGTAGTAGAGGAAGTAAATATCAGATTATTTGAAGAAGCTGACTCCCTCTGTGAAGTACCAGAAACTGCAACTCCATCCTTTGTAAGAGAAATATATGATTCTGTCCAGTCAATTCCAGAACCAGTATCATTCAAAGTTATTGTAAACTGATTTATCGTCCCATAATTAAAGGTCTGTCCATTAAGAGGAGAAGGGTCGGTTGAAACTATCTGAGGAGGTTGAGTATCAATCACAGAAAAAGAGTATTCTTTTTCTCCTGTAGTATTTCCTCTTTTATCAACTGCCTCAACAACAATCTTATAACTTCCACTTTCACTTAAAGTAGAGTCAAGAATCCATTTTATGATATTTCCACCATCATTTGTCTGGTATCCAGCAACAATATTGCCAGATGAATCTTCAAGATATATCCTTGAATTTATCAAATCAACTCCACTTCCACCTGTACCATCATCAAGATAAGCGTAAACCTCTGTAACCTCTCCTGGATCCTTTGTTGAGCCATCTCCAGGATATACAGAAACAATTGTCGGAGGAGTACTATCTATTGGAGTTGTCTCGGAAGTAGTCACTTCAAGAACACAAGTTTCTGGGTCTGATGTTAAACTGTAATGAGTAAAATCTGGTATCTGATTCCATTTCTCATAATACTCTCCAACATCATCACCATCAAGATCTCCATACCCTTTATCTATTAAATCCCAACCACCAGCAACAAGTTCAAACCAAACCTTAACAATATATGTTCCATCTGTAAGCGATAACCCTTCATGCCTTACTTTAAAAGATGCTTTATATAAATTCTTGCTTGAATAATCAAATGGAATTAAAGTGTCATAATCATTTGATGTTGTTCCATCAGGCCAATCACCATATGTAGGATCACCAAGTGAAGTAGATGTTACATAATTTGGAACACCATTTGGAAGATAATCAGTATCAAGTTCTGAATTAAGGTCATCCTGTATCTCACTTTGAAGAGTTCCACCAGAGTCATAAACTCCAATCTTTATATAAGCATATGGTTTATCAAGAGGAGAGGAAACATCGTTTAAATCAAAACCAAGATTTTTTAGCATTTCTGAACTTGCTTTAACCTCCATCTCAATCTCATAAACCGGTTCCTGGGAAAGAGAATTATCTATTGGATTTGGATAAACTGAAAGTGTTGTTATCTCAACTTTAACTGTTGAAACCTTAAATTTTGAAATTACCGGAGAACTATCATTTCCTGCATTATCAGTTGCTTTTACATAAATTATATAATCACCATCAGGATATGTTCTTGTATCAATTATAACCTCATTCTGCATTGTTCCAACCTTCTCCCCAGAATCAGAGTATCCATCCCACTGGATGATATTGTCTCCAAAACTTGCCGGAGGAGGAGTAAGAACTTTGACAAGATTTACTGGAGTATAACTTGTTTTATAAATTTCAACCTGAATATCCGCATCCTCTGAAAGAGTAAAAGATATTTCAAGATTACCTTCCTCAGGATTATATGGAGAAGGAGTTACAGAAAAATTTGAAATCTCTGGTTTTATAGAATCAATTGAAATATTACTAATTATATAACCATTATTTACTGCTTCAACAGAATCAACAGAAACAAAATAACCCTTTATTTCAGCATCCTGAACAGAAATTCCTTCAGGAACAGTCCATATTGTTGTATATATCCCATCAAGTGCTTTCGTATCTCCATGAACTGAACTTCCATCATCATAAAGGGTTATTCCCTCAACAACAGTCCCAATATTTATCCATGCTGTTCCACTTGTGGCAGGAATTGTATAAGCTGAACCATCCCATTTTTTTACATCTATATAAAACTTAACCTTGTCTCCTTTCATCAAAACATTACTTAAACTTTTTCCAGAAGAAACAACAGTAGCACTTCCATTTACAATACTGTAGTTTGTTGAGAAAAGAGT
>QMOP01000169.1 GCA_003650255.1 Caldisericota bacterium | reverse complement strand
TATATGGGGAGATGACATTTATTTTGAAATTCCTGTAGATGAAGAAGTAACCAATGGAGTCAAAGAGGTTGAAAAAGGAGATATAGCATACTGGCCTGATGGAAAATGTATGTGCCTGTTTTTCGGACCAACTCCAATAAGTCATTCAGGAAAAATAATCCCTGCAAGTGAAGTTGAAGTTTTGGGAAAAATAACAGAAGGGATTGAGAACTTAAAGGAAGTAAGTGCTGGAGAAGAAATTGTTGTTGAAAAAGAATGAAAATATCCCACAAAATACCATATGATAGAACTTTTTGAAGCAGGAAGAAGTTTCTGTGAAATTGTTAAAAATGAAAAAAAGTAATAAAGAGAGAGTGTGCTTGAAAATATCGGGGACTGTGCAGGGAGTGGGGTTCAGACCAACAGTTTACAGATATGCAAAAGAAGAAAAACTTTCAGGTTTTGTATGTAATACTTCTGAAGGTATTTACATAGAAATTGAAGGGAAAAAAGAAAAAATTGAAAAATTCATAGAAAAAATAAAAAAATTCCCTCCTTCAAGAGCAAAAATAAAAGAGATAGAAGTTTTTTCTATTGAGATTAAAAATGAAAAAGAATTCAGAATAATTGAAAGCAAAGAAGAAAAAAACAGAAAAGTGGAAATTTCTCCTGATATTGCCACCTGTTCTGAATGTGTAAAGGAAATGTTTAATCCCCAAGATAGAAGATATCTCTTCCCTTTTATAAACTGCACCAGTTGTGGACCACGATTTACGATAATAAAAGATATTCCTTATGATAGGGAAAAAACAACAATGAGTAAATTTAAAATGTGTGAGAAATGTAAGGAAGAATATGAAAATCCTGAAAGCAGGAGATTCCATACTCAACCAAATTGCTGTTTCTCCTGTGGTCCTTCTATAAAACTTTTAAATTCAAAAGGGATAGAAATAGAAGAAAATATTGAGGCAATAAAAAAAGTATCTGAATTGCTTGAAATGGGGAAAATTGTTGCTATAAAAGGGATAGGTGGTTTCCATTTATCCACAATTACTGAAAAAAAAGTGATAATTGAATTGAGAAATAGAAAGAAAAGGCCAACAAAACCGTTTGCTCTTATGGGGAGGGATATAAACACAATAAAAAAATGCTGTTTTGTTTCAAAAGAAGAAGAAAAACTTCTCCTATCTCTTCAATCTCCTATTGTTCTTCTGGAGAGAAAAAATAACTTTCTTCCGGATGAAATTGCTCCTTCTAATAAATATCTCGGATTTATGCTTCCCTACTCTCCAATCCATCATCTTCTCTTCCATTTCGGTAAATTTGATGTTCTTATTATGACAAGTGCCAACATTTCTGAAAAACATATAATTTACGATAATGAAAAAGCATTTTCAGACCTTAAAGATGTGGCGGATTTCTTTCTAATTCATAACAGGGATATATATAAAGGTTGTGATGATAGTGTTTTAAAATACTTCTCTGAGATAAAAAAAGAAATATTTATAAGAAGAGCAAGGGGTTATGTTCCCTCTCCAATTCAGGTAAATTTTGAAATAAAAAAAGAAGTAATTGCTTCTGGAGGAGAATTGAAAAATACATTTGCACTCGGAAAAGGAAGAAATGTTATTCTTTCCCAGCATATAGGAGATATAAAGGATTATGAAAATTTTCTTTTTTTTGATGATAATCTAAAACATTTCAAAAAAATATTTGAAGTAAATCCTGAAGTTATTGCTTTTGATATGCACCCTGAATATCTCATTTCAAAATATGCAAGAGAGATTGCAAACCTCCATAACCTTATTTCTGTTGAAGTTCAGCATCATCATGCACATATTGCTTCCTGTATGGCTGAAAACTTACTATCTGACAGAGAAGTTATAGGAGTATCTTTTGATGGAACTGGATATGGAGAAGATGGAAGAATCTGGGGAGCAGAGTTTTTAATATGCAATTACAGAAAATATGAAAGATTTGCTCATCTTCAATATATCCCTTTACCTGGTGGAGAAAAGGCAATTGAACAACCCTGGAGAACAGCAGTTAGTTATCTATACCACACATTTGGACCAGAATTCTTTAATTTTGATATTGATTTTTTGAAAGAAATAGAAAAACACAGAATTGAAAGGTTAATAGAGATGATGAAAACCAATATAAACTGTCCTCTTGCTTCAAGTATGGGAAGATTATTTGATGCAATAAGCAGTTTATGTTGTATATGTCATAAATCAAACTATGAAGGAGAAGCAGCAGTTATGCTTGAAATGAAAATCAGACAGGATAAAGGTTCACCATATCCATTTGAGGTGAAAAATGAAAATGGAGTGAAAATTATAAAATTTGACGGAATTATAAAAGGAGTGGTGGAAGATTTAAAGAAAAAGAAGGGAGTTGAAAATATATCCATCAGATTTCATCTTACAGTTGCAGAAATTATAAGAAAGATATGTAGAGATATAAGAGAAAAAAAGGGGATAAGAGAGGTAGTTTTAAGTGGTGGTGTCTTTCAGAATTTTTTCCTTTTGAAGAAAGTGTATAATTCTCTGAAAAAAGATGGATTTGAAGTTTACACACATAACAGAGTTCCTCCAAATGATGGTGGGATTTCTCTTGGCCAGATAGCAATTGCTTCCCATCTCCTTTAAGCCAAATCTGGTTTGTCCCGGAATTTGTTTATATAGCAGGGAAGTGATAAAATAACTCACAATGAATTTTTATAAGAGGATGTGATAAAAAAATGTGTCTTGCAATTCCTATGAGAGTAATTGAAGTAAAAGGAGAAGAAGCACTGGTGGAAATTGGGGGGGTTAAGAAAAAAGTTATTATAAATCTTGTAAAAGATGTAAAAACTGGTGATTATCTTATAGTTCATGCCGGTTTTGCAATACAGAAACTTGATGAAAAAGAAGCACTGGAAACTTTAAAACTTTTGAAAGAAATGGAAGAATGAAATATATACAGGAATACAGAAATCCAGAAATCATTAAAAAAATATTATCAGAAATAAAGGAGGAAGTTAAAAATTATTCAGGAGTTATAAACCTGATGGAAGTTTGTGGAACACACACAATGCAGATAGGAAAATTTGGAATAAGAAAACTTTTACCAGAAAATATAAATCTTCTTTCAGGTCCAGGATGTCCTGTATGTGTA
>QMOP01000168.1 GCA_003650255.1 Caldisericota bacterium | reverse complement strand
CTATAAAATCTTCTATATCCCTTTTATAAGCCCTTACTGTTTCAGATGAATAATTTCTTTCAATCTTTAAACTTGAAAGAAAGACGTTTTTCCACTTTTCAATACTCATTTCTTATAACTTTCTGTATATTTACATTTTGGAAAATTAGAACAGGCATAAAAAATTCCTCTCTTTCCTTCCCTTAAGAAAAGAGGATTTCCACATTTCGGACATATTTTTTCTCCCTGTTCAATTTTATTACCATCTTTATCAAGAAAATATCTATATCCACAACTTCTACAAACAAAAACGTAGGAGAACTTTTCAAACTTTTTAAATAATGGATTTCCACATTTTGGACAAATCTTTCCTGTCTCTTCATATTTTTTTAACTCCTTCGTTGCCTTTTGAATTTGGCTCTCAAAAATATCATAAAATTTTTTCAAAACCTCAATTCCCTTTCTCTTACCTTTTGCAATCTCATCAAGTTCATCTTCCATATTTGCTGTAAATTTCAAATCAACAATCTTAGAAAAAAATTTTTCTAAAATATCTATAACCTTTATCCCTATTGCCTGAGGATAGAGATGTCCTTTACTCTTTTTAACATATCCTCTTTTTTTCAAAATTCCAAGAATTGTCGCATATGTTGAAGGTCTTCCTATTCCCTCTTCTTCAAGTTTTTTTATAAGTGTTGCTTCAGTAAATCTCTGTGGAGGTTTTGTCATTCCCTTTTTAATCTCAACTTTCAAAATTTTAAAAACATCCTCTTCTTTTATTCCATTAAATATCTCATACTTCTTCTTCCTCTCTTCCTCTTTCTTTTCCTTAAAAAGGATTCTATATCCTTTCTCTCTATAATAAGATGCAATTGCTTTAAATTTAAAATTCCCATTTACAAACAAAACTCCTATCTCCTCTATCAAAGCCTCCTTCATCTGACAAGCAAGAAACCTTTCAAATATGAGTGAATAAATTTTGTATTCATCATCAGAAAGATAATTTTTTATCTTATCAGGTTCAAGTTGGGGATCTGTTGGTCTTATTGCCTCATGTGCTTCCTGAGCAAGTTTTGATTTTGTTTTATAAATCCTCTTTTTTTCCGGCAAGAAATCCTCTCCAAATTTTCTTTTTATGTAATCTCTAACTTTCCTTATTGCCATATCAGAAATATTAAATGAATCTGTTCTGTGATATGTTATAAGTCCACTTCTACCCTGAGGCAGTTCCACTCCCTCATATAATCTCTGTGCAATACTCATAACCCTTTCAGAAGAAAAACCAAATCTCTTTATTGCTTCCTGTTGAAGTGTACTTGTTATGAATGGTGGAGGTGGGATATCCTTTTTACCTCTTCTTGAAATTTTTTCAACCTTTAAAGATGGATTTTTTATCAAAAAATCTTTAATTCCTTCAAGTTTATCCCTATCATAAAATCCATTCTTATCCTTTTTCTTATCTTCATATGAAATAAGTTCAGTTTCAATGAGATTCCCACCAATACCAATTTTTGCGATAAGATTATAAAATGGTTTAGGTTTAAACTTCTCTATTTCCCTTTCCCTTTCAACAAGAATCTTCAATGCTACTGACTGAACCCTTCCTGCTGAAAGCCCTCCTTTCAATTTTTTCCATAGAAGTGGAGAAAGTTTATATCCAACGATTCTGTCAAGAAGCCTTCTTACCTTCTGTGCTTCAACAAGATTTAAATTAATCTCTCTTGAATTATTAAATGCATCCTTTATTGCATGATATGTAACTTCATGAAAAACAACCCTTTTTACCTCATCCAGTTTTTTTCCAATAAGATTTACAATATGATAACCTATTGCCTCCCCCTCTCTATCAGGGTCTGTTGCAATAAATAAATCCTCTACCTTTTTTGAGAGATCTTTTAAAACAGAGACAATCTTTTCTTTCCCCTTTATAACTATATAATAAGGTTTAAAACCATTCTTTACATCTATCCCAAATGAATTTTTTGGTAAATCAACCACATGTCCCATTGATGACTTTACCTGAAAATCTTTTCCAAGAAATTTCTGTATCGTTTTTGCCTTTGTTGGAGATTCTACAATTACAAGTTTCATTTAATTGCTATATACTTTGAACCTGGAAGAGACCTAACCCAACCTTTCAATTCTAAATTTAAAAGAATCTCTGTTATCTTTGAAATATCCATCCCTGATAGAAAACTTATCTCCTCTATTGTCCTTTCTTTTGTTGTAATAAAAGATAAAATGTTTTGCTCCTCTTTTGAAATTCTTCTTTTCTCTTCCTTCACCTCTTTCTTCTCAATAAAACCAAATTCTGAAATTATGTCAGAAGCATCAATAACAGGTTTTGCACCTTCCTGAATTAATCTATTTGAACCCTCCTGCTTCTTCTCAAATATACTTCCAGGAACTGCAAAAACCTCTCTTCCCTGATTTAAAGCATAATCTGCTGTTATAAGTGATCCTGATTTTTTTGGTGCCTCAACAATTACAACTCCAAAAGAAATTCCACTTATCAATCTATTTCTCAATGGAAAGTTTGATTTCAAGGGAGGAGTTGAAAGAGGAAATTCACTTATCACACAACCACCAGAAGATATAATTTTTTCATATAGTTTCTTATTTTCAGGTGGATATATTATATCAATACCAGAACCAAAAACAGCAACTGTTTTTCCTCCCTCCTCAATTGCAGTTAAGTGTGCTTCTGTATCAATTCCCCTTGCAAAACCACTTACAATCTGGAAATCATACATTAACAGTTCCTTTACAATCTTTCTTGTTGCATTTATACCATAAGAAGTTGGTCTTCTTGTTCCAACAATAGCAATATTTTTTCCATTTAAAATATTCTTTCCTTTAAGATAAATCAAAAAAGGAGGATTTGAAATATTTTTTAAACCTTCTGGATAATCATCATCAAAATAAAATATAACCTTTATACCATTCTTTTTTATTTTTTTAATATAATCTGAGATATCAAAATTCTTTAAGATTTCCTTTAAATTTAAAGAAAGTTTTACCCCAAGTACTGGTTTTAAATCAAATGGTTTCGCATTAAGAATATTTTCCGGTGTCCTAAAATTTTCATAAAGAAGATGTAACCTCTGATTTCCAATTCCATCAATAAGTGAAAGTTTGAGAAAAAATTCCTTTGTTCTTTCCATATT
>QMOP01000167.1 GCA_003650255.1 Caldisericota bacterium | reverse complement strand
CTATAAATACATCCACAGTAATTCTGTCTGTAAAGATTCATTTTCTTTGATTCCTCAATTCCTTCCTTCCAGCCAACTCTGAAATCATAATAGACAAAGTTAAGGCCAAACTCTTTTCCAAGTTCTTCACACATTTTTCTTATAATATCATGCTTTTGATGTTTTGAATATAAAAGTGTTGTTGTAAAACCATCATAATATTTATTTTTTGCAAACTCAGCTGTTTTTCTTAATCTTAAATAATAACATCCAAAACACCTGTCTTCATAATATTTTACCTCTCTAAGCCAGGAATCAAAATCATAATCCAGTTCAAAAAATTCAAAATTATTTTTATAAGCCCAATATGAAAAAGAGAATAGTCTCATCTGATGCTCCTTAAAAGGATGAATGTTCGGATTAAACCATAATCCACTTACCTTATATCCTTTTTCCTTTAAAACCTTATATGGATATATTATGCAGTTACCACAGCATACATGAATTAAAACACTCTTCACCTAAAAAGTTCCTCCTGTCTGTAGTTTTTAATGCTTTTACTAAAATAACTTGAAAATTCCTTATTTAACTGATATTTTTCAATAATTTCTAATATTTTACTTGAAGTTTTTTCAGTATAGAATCCTGGAGGGGAAACTCTGTTTCTGTAAAGAGAGGAGAATTCTGGATAAATTTTTGGAAATCTCTCCTTTATAAGAAGGAGAAAATCCTCTTTATGCCCCTCTCTCAGATTCAGAAAGTCAAATATTACAAAATCTGCTCCTTTTGCCTTTGCTTCTTTTACAATATCCTCCACCTCATCTTCATTTATAAAAGGAATGATTGGCATGAGAGCAATACCAACCCTTATTCCCTCATTTGAAAGTTTCTTAATTATTGAAAATCTTTTTGATGGAGATGGAGCATTTTTTTCAAAAATCAAACTTATCTTTTTTGAAACTCCTATAATTGTAATTGATACAACACATCTACTTTTTCTGTTTATTTCTTTAAGAATATCTATATCCCTTAAAATAAGTTCTGATTTTGTAAAAATATGAACTGGCTGGGAAAATCTTGAAAATATTTCAAGTATTTGTCTTGTTATTTTAAAAATCTTTTCTACTTCCTGATAAGGATCAGTTGATGTTCCAATACACACAACTCCAGGAAGTTTTCCTTTTTGAAGTTCCTTTTTAAGAAGATAAACTGCATTTGTTTTTATATAGATTCTTCTTGAAAACTCATTTTTATCAAAAGGAGAATACTTTTTAGCATTCACATAACAGTATAAACAGCCATGCTCACACCCTCTATAAGGATTTAATGTATAGGAAAAAAGGGAATCATCAACCTTATTGAGGATTGACTTTGCAAAATATGGGAAAAATTTAGAAGAGTTCGTCTTCATATTTCTTTATTCCAAGATGTTTATATGCTTTATCAGTCGCAATTCTTCCTCTCTGTGTTCTTACTAAAAACCCTTTTTGAAGAAGGTATGGCTCATATATATCAGAAAGTGTATCAATATCCTCTCCAATATTTGCTGAAATTGCCTCAATTCCAACAGGACCTCCATTGAAATCCTTTATAATTGTTAAAAGTATTCTTCTGTCCATCTCATCAAGCCCCTCCTCATCAATATCAAGCATCCTGAGACCATTTATTGCTGCATCCATATCAATCTCTCCTTTACCTTTAACCTCAGCCCAGTCCCTTATTCTTTTTAAGATTCTATTTGCAATTCTTGGGGTTCCCCTTGACCTTTTTGCAATCTCCATACAGGCATCATCATGAATCTTTATTGAAAGAATCCTTGCACTCCTTTTTAAAATCAAAAAAATCTCTTCCTCTGGATAATAATCAATCCTCTCAACAATACCAAATCTCTCTCTTAAAGGAGATGAAATTGAACCTGCCTTTGTTGTTGCTCCAATTAAAGTAAATGGATGAAGAGTCAATCTCATTGTTTTTGCACTCGGTCCCTGTCCTATTACAATATCCATTCTGAAATCCTCAAGTGGAAGGTAAAGTGCCTCTTCAATATTTTTCTTTAATCTGTGAATCTCATCAATAAAAAAAACATCTCCAGTCTCAAGATTTGTGAGAATTGCTGCAAGGTCCCCTATCTTTTCAAGGGAAGGACCTGATATTGTCCTTATATTTACATTTAACTCCCTTGCAATTATATGTGCAAGTGTTGTCTTTCCAAGACCAGGAGGTCCGTAAAAAAGGCAGTGGTCAAGTGCCTCTCCTCTTCTCTTTGCTGCCTCAACATAAACCTTTAACTTCTCCTTTAACCTGTTCTGTCCGACAAACTCATCAAGTGTTTTTGGTCTTAAAGTTATATCAAGCTCTAATTCCTCTTTTCCGATTTTACCAGATACAATCCTCTCCATAACTGAGATATTTTAATAAAGAAAAAAAACAGGGTCAAGATGAAAAAGTTTACTATAAACTCCTATCATCAGAATAAAACATAAAAATATTTTTATTATTTTCTTCATTCTTCTAACAAAATTTTACCAAATTTTATAATACAGTTGAAGTATTGATATTTACTTTGAAATTTATTGTATTGTTTTTATCTGTAAATCTCCTTCCTATGACCAACTCTTATAATAAGAACTACTTTCTGGTCTGAATAAACTTCATAAATAATTCTGTAATCACCCACTCTTAAAGAAAAACAATCTTTTAAATCCCCTTTAATTTGAGGTCACGCTTAAGTTTTTCCCACTTTATTGTCTTTCTTTTACGAAATTCTCTTCTTGCTTGAGAAATTTCTTTCATTAACTTAGGAGTTGGTTTCTCTCCTGCCTCTTTCAATAGTAACTCATATTCTTCAAGTGGAATAAGAACCATAGGTCTATTTATAGTAATTACTTTAGCCATACTACCACCTCCAAAATGATTATATCACGCATAAAAGATATTGTCAAATAGAAATGGTTTTTAATAATTCCTCATTAGCAATTCTGGTCCATAAAAATATGCCTTCTCAACAAATTCTGCTTCTTCTTCCTTGAATAAAAAGGGTCTTACCTGCTTAGCCAATCTCTTACATTCCTCTTTTTTTAAACTCTTAAATTTATTTAATAATGCTTCCTTTGGAGGTTCTTTTATCTTCTTTACTAAAAACATTTCTCTATCCAGAGGAAATTTAAGTCGCAACATAAACAAAACATCATAAACATCCCTGCCCCTGCATCTATGAATAAATG
>QMOP01000166.1 GCA_003650255.1 Caldisericota bacterium | reverse complement strand
GATTTAAACTGTTCATAATTTCAAATCAATCAGGTGTGGCAAGAGGATATTTTAAAAAAAGTGATTTAAATAAAATAACGAAAAAATTAAAGGATGAACTGAAAAAGTATGGAGTTAAATTTGAAAAGATTTTATACTGCACACATCATCCACGTGAAAACTGTAATTGCAGAAAACCGAAAACAGGACTTTTTAAGGAATTAAAGAAAAAATACAAGTTTGATTTAAAAAATACTTATTATATCGGAAACTGGGATACTGATACTGAATTTGCGAAAAACTGTAAAATTCAATCACTACTTGTTAGAAATAAACCAAAAAAAATAAAACCTGATTTTGTCTGTAAAAATTTAAAGGAAGCAGTTGATATTATTCTCTCAATTTCCTGTTAGCCCAGCAGAAGGGACATATTCTGCTCATGTTTTTTATAATAAAAGGTTTCTTAAAAATTCTTGCATATATACAAAGGGGACAGATATAACATATAAGAGCAAATGGAAGAAGAATTATTTTAAAAATTATCCTCATTCTCTATAAAATAAAACCTTTGTATATAATTCCTTACCTTTTTTCATCTTAACAAAAACATCATATTTAACAGGACTTCCTTTCTCATCCCTTCCATCCCACCTTACTTTATATATACCCCTTTCAACCTTTTTGTCAACAAGAACCTTTAAAACCTTTCCACCTGCTGTCTCTATCCATAACTTTACATATGCTTGTTTTGAAACTCTGTATTCAATCTCAACCCCTTCTGAACTAAAAAATTGTGGAACATGAAGGGAATACTTTTGATGATAAAGTAAAATCTTTCTCTCTATCCATTGTGAACCTGTCTTTATTCCAACAATATTTAAAATCAGCATTAATCCTGCTACTACCATTCCAACAATTGCAGGTCTTTTAATCCCTTTAGAAAAATTAATAATTGCAAAGATTATTGCAATTATTGAAGTGTAAATTGGAAGAACAAAACAGGAAAGAAAAGCAAAAAACAGTCCAAGAATACTTGTTATTGATTTCTCCTTCTCAAGAATTCTTTTTTCAAAAAGTTTATCCCTTTCTCCTGTTAATATTGCAAGTTTTTCCTCATCAGAAAGTTTTGCTAACTTCTTTGAATTACTCAAATCAGAACCACACTTCTTGCAGTATGAAGCACTGAAATCATTCCATGTTCCACAATTAAGACACTCAACCTCATTCTTAAACTGATACTCTCCCCAAGCAAGTAAAACCTCTCTCACTCCTCTTACAAAAAGAGAAACAGATTCAATAAGAAGACTCATTTTAAGTCCTTCAATTGCTTCATCAAGTTTCTTTTCAAGGCATGCTTTATTTATATGGGAACTAACCTTTTTAATATCATCTTTACTAATCTCCATCATCTTCTGTTCTGGAAGTTCTTCTTTTTTTACACTCTCAAAAGCAATCTCCCTTATTGCTCCTTTTGGCCTCAAAAGTGATGGTTCAAGTTTAATAAGAAATGAAGAAATCTGAAGTGCTCTTAAAAAATTCTTTTTACTTAAATTCTCCTCAAGTTCCTTTAACTTCATATCTATTATTTCCTGTCTTAAAGATTTTATCCTCTTTGAAACCTCTCCATTTCCAAACCTTACAGAATAAATCTCCTTTTTCTTTTTAGGCCTTTTCAGTTTAAGATGAAAATTTATTTTCTGCCTTACCCTTTCCTTTGTGGATTCAATAATGTTTATATAATCGTAAACCCCAATATCATTTGCAACCGGAGTAATCATTTCCTCTGGAATATCTCCAACAAGAATAAAGGGATACTCTTCTTCAAGAGAAAGTTCAAGTGCAAGATTTATTCCATCCTTCTCACTTAATTTTAAATCAATAAAATAAAGTGGATATTCAATATCTCCTTTTAAAAAATCCCTGAACTCTTTAACATGCGAAATAAACTCAACTTCATCAGGATAAAGATATTCCTTTAACCTTTTCCTTCTTTCCTCATCCTGAGAAAGATAAATAAACTTTGGCAATTTTCCCTCCTACCAGTCATCATAAGGACTTTCACCATTTACATCAGGACCAGCCCAGTTTACTCTCCATGTAGCAGAATCTCTTATATAAATCCATTCAGCAATATTACTTGAAACTGGTTGAGTTGAAAGGATATGATCAAAATTCACTATTGCAATGTCTCTATCATCCTCATGCCAGAAATAATTCCTTTCTCCTGTTCTGAAAAGTGGAATTTCACTCAAAAAAGTTGGAACCCATGGATTACTATCCATTGTATCACTAATTGAATCATTACTCACACTTTCTCCATCAGTTATATATTCAATATTATCTGTACCAAGGTCTGTATCTAAGTAAGGAAAATATCCATCATTCTGTCCAATATAAACACTTGTTGCTGAACGCAAAACTCCAAGCATTCCCTTTGTAACACCCTGCCTTGCCTTTTTTGTAAGGTCTGCCATTCTCGGAACTACAATTGAAATTATTGCACCTGCTATTGCAACAACAATCATAAGTTCAACAAGAGTAAACCCTTTACTCCTTGATAAAATTCTTCCTTTCATCCTTTGTTTCTTTAAAAATTTTAAGTAGAATTCTCCTCTCTTCATCCCAAAACTCCACCCCTCTTCTTTTCTTCATCACTTTAATTGTAGCAAATTCTTTTTCAATTTCATACTCAAAATATT
Organism: Caldisericota bacterium; assembly: GCA_003650255.1. Lineage (GTDB taxonomy): Bacteria > CG03 > CG03 > B21-G15 > B21-G15 > B21-G15. Next base: position 531 of record QMOP01000166.1, on the reverse strand, counting down.
TTCCCTTTTCAAAAATAAAGGGAGGAATATACTTTTCCCCTTTTCTTCCAATAATCTGACTTCCTATTCCAATAACAGTTCCTGTATTTAAATTTGTTCCAATTCCTGTTCTTACATAATCTCCTATAAATGAACCTATAAAAATTTTACCTGTTTCAATCTCTTTTCTACCAATTCTAACCTTCACCACAGAATAATTATTTTTAAGATTACTTGTTGTTGTTCCTGCACCAAGATTCACAAAACTTCCAACATATGAATCTCCTATAAAACCGTAATGCTGTTTGTTTGAAAAAGAAAGAAATATTGAAGAAGAAACCTCTCCTCCAATTTTACAATAATATTGAAATGAAACAGGTCCATAAATTGAAGAGTTTGCTTTAATTAATGATTTTTTTCCTATATAAACAGGTCCTTTAATATAGACAAAAGGTTCAATTTTTACTTCATCATCTATTATAACAGGCCCTTTTTCGGTATTAATAAAAACCGGATTTAAAATTTTAACTCTTTTCCCCTTATAAATACTTC
>QMOP01000165.1 GCA_003650255.1 Caldisericota bacterium | reverse complement strand
GGTTTAAATTGCTTTCCTTTAAAGCCAATAAAGATACAGCTAAATTACATTTTTAAGGATGAAGAAAAGGATTCTTTTTCAAATAATTTGTTTATTGTTCAAATGCAGTATTGTTTTTAAAGGAGGAGAAAGTGATAAATAGATTAATTAAAATGGTGATAATGTTTTTGGTATTCAGTGGATTAGTTTCTTGCTCAAAGAAAGAAGAAATTTCTCTGAGAATAGCAGTAGAGTTTGTTGACCATGCTGCTTCTGCACATATAGCACGGGCAAAAAAATGGTTTGAAAAGGAAGGACTTAAAATTGAGGCATTTGACAACTACATCACAGGAATGGCTCTGGCATCAGCACTCGCAAGAGGAGACATTGATGCTGCATACATCTGTATGATTCCTGCTATCTCTGTCTATGCCAATGCTGGCGTCAGAATAAAGGTTGTCTGCGGAACGCACAAATATGGTTATGGACTTCTGGTTAATCCAGAAAAAGTAAAAAATATTTCTGATTTGATGAAACCAGAAATCCGGATTGCCTGTACAAGAGAAGGGTCTTCTCTGGATTGTCTTCTCAACAAAATGATAGAGAAATACAAACTTGACGGAGAAGAACTGAAAAGAAAGGTTCTGAGGATGCCTCCTCCAATGATTTTGCTTTGCCTTAAGATGAATAAAATTGATGCTGGATTTTGTCCTGAACAGTTTACCACCATGGGTGAAAGGATGGGGTTTAGAGAGATACTTAAAGCGCAGGATTTATGGTCTGATATGCAGGGAAGCGTTCTTGTGGTAAAAGAGGAACTTATTGAAAAGCATCCAGAAATTGTAAAGAAACTTGTAAAAATAACAAAGAAAGGGATAAAGTTTATCAATGAACATCCTGATGAGGCATCCAGAATTGTGGCTGATGCTTTGACAGTGGCAGGCCAAAAGGTTCTTCCTATAAAAGTTGGTAAGGTTGCCGCAAAGTTGAAGATTGAACCTCAGGACATTAAAAAATCACTTACAATAAAGATGATAAATACGTCAGAGATTGATATTTCAGTTATTCAGGAAGAAATTGACTATATGGCAAAACTTGGATATATTAAAAAACCTTTCAAAGCAGAAGAGATTGTTGATTTGAGATTCATCAAATGAAAAGAATAAATTTTTTGGAATTTTTGCCTGTTATTTTTCTTATTGTAATCTGGGAGATTGCTGGAAGATTACGTTTTATTTCAAAGGAACTTTTTCCCCCTTTTACAGAAGTTCTATCAGAATTTTTTCTTCTTATTAAAAATGGTATCCTTTTGGAAAACTTTTTCCGAAGTTTAATAAGGGTTTTAGCTGGTTTTACAATGGGTTCAGTTTTAGGAATATTTGCAGGTATTTTAATGGGCTGGAACAAATATCTTGGCAAAGCATTAAGTCCTGTGGTAAGTATTCTTTATCCAATTCCTGCGCTTGGTTGGCTCCCTATTTTAATGTTGTGGATTGGAATAAATGAACTTCTGCCAATTGTAATAATTTTTATCTGTTCATTTTTCCCTCTTTGTTATAATACAGTTTGCGGAATAAGAAATGTTGATAAAGATTATATTCATGTTGCACAGACTCTTGGTGCTTCAAAAATAGAAATTCTTAAGCATATCGTTATTCCTCTTGCCCTTCCGAATATTTTTACAGGTTTAAGACTTGAAGCAGGAATGGCGTGGCGTGTTATAATAGCAGCAGAGATGGTTGCAATTCCAACAGGAATAGGTGCTCTTATGATGAGAGCAGAAAGTTTAATACGAATGGATATTATAATTGTATGTCTTCTTGTTCTTGCTGTTATGACTTTTCTGTTTGAAAGAATTTTTATCTGGCTTGAAAACAAAACTATAAAATGGAGAACTTAGAAGTAATTAAAGTTTATGTTGAAAATAAAAAAACTTTCCTGTAAAGTTGGAAGCTTTGAACTCAAAGATATTTCATTTGAATTAAAAAAAGGAGAGTATCTAATTCTCCTTGGACCTACAGGTTCAGGTAAGACAACATTTGCAAAATGTATTTGTGGCATCAATAAAGTGAAAGAAGGAAAAATTTACTTAAATGGAAAGGATATAACAAATCTTCCACCAGAAAAGAGAAAAATCGGTTATCTTCCACAGAATTTTGCTCTTTTCCCAAATATGAATGTAAGAGAAAATATCCTTTTCAGTCCAATGGTGAAAAAAATAAATTTTAAAGCAATACAACAGAAATTTGAAAGTATTGTTGAAATACTTAAAATAAATCATCTTCTTGAAAGGGGAGTGAAAAATCTTTCAGGTGGTGAAAAACAGAGAGTTGCTTTAGCAAGAGCACTTCTTTCAGACCCTGAGATTCTTATTCTGGATGAGCCTTTTTCATCAATTGATGTGGGTTTAAAAACAAATCTTTGGTTTGAAATAGGAGATATTCTTTTATCCTTTAGTATTCCTGTTATTCATATAACTCATAATCTGGATGAAGCATCGGTTCTTGGACAAACTCTTGCTGTAATGATTGATGGAAAAATTCTTCAAAAAGGGAAAAAGGATGATGTTTTATCAAAACCCTTAAATGAAAAGATTGCAAGGTTTCTTGGAATAAGAAATATTTATTCAGGAGAAATTGTAGAGGTTCATAACGGGAAAATAACAATAAAGGGAGAAAATTTTGTAATTACCGCTTTTAATGAAAGGAATTTTAAAAAAGGAGAAAGAGTAAAATTTTCAATAAGACCACAGGATATAAAAATTATAAAAGAGGGAGTTCCTGTTAGAGAGGAACTAAAGGAAAATATTTTTGAAGGTGTAATTGCTTCAGCACATTTTTTAAGTGATACATGTATATTGAAAGTTAAATCTGTTATTGATTTTGAACTTAAATTTCCATCTTATATTTATCAAAGACATAATCTCCATATTGGTAAAAAAATAAAGATAGGAATATGGCAGAAGGGAATTAGTGTTTTCAGGGAGTAAGAAATAAAAGTTAAAGTAAATCAGGAGTTATTATAAAAGACACTCTCCATTTTTCTTCTTTTTCAAGTGCAAAAACTCCTGCCATTTTAAATTTTAAAATTTCTTTATTTTCATCACCAGTAAGAAGAAAGGAAGAGAGTTTACTTAAATGAGGAAGGTGTCCAACAACCATTAAATCTCTATTTTCTTTTTCAATAATCTTGGCAAAAATTTTTACATCTTCCAAAGGAGCAAGTGAAGTTTC
>QMOP01000164.1 GCA_003650255.1 Caldisericota bacterium | reverse complement strand
GGGGAGAATTTTTCAGTTGATTTTTTTGAAGATGCTCAATTAAAAAAACAAATACTTTCAAGAAGGATAATTTATAGTGATAAGGGATGGATACTTGAAGATGTTATTGTCAGAAGTTTTTTGAAAGATGGAAGGTTACATGAGAGGTTTTACAAAAGAAAGGAGTTTAAATTTGATTTTGATTTAGAAGATATTTCTTGCAGTGTAAAGAACTATAAAGAGATTTCTGTTTTTGAACTTAAAAAAATGGTAGAGAAGTTAAAGAAAATGGGACTTTCATATGAGAAAGAACTCGTTGAATTTCATTCAAGATTCTCCTATCCATTTTCTTGTTTTATTGTTATGTTCTGTGGAATTGCTTTTTCCTTAAGAACACCAATTCTATCAAAATACAGAGCATTTTTTCTTTCAATACTTATAACATTTGTTTACTGGGCTTTAATTTCATTCTTCAGAGTTCAAGGAGAAAATGGAAATATTCCTGCATTTATTTCAAGTTGGTTTCCAAATATTTTCTTCTTTGGTATAGGTTTATATTTTATCTTACGACGGCAATCTTTCTGACAATTTTCTCATTTCCTGTTCTTATTACATAAAAATAAACTCCACTTGGAACATTATTACCATTTTCATCTCTGAGATTCCATGTGTATTCGTATACTACATTATAGTCAGCTGTATACTTTTCCAAATAAAGAAGGTCGTTTTTAGAAATTTCTTTTACAGGAATTCCTTTTATAGTGTAAATTTTGATTTTTAAATCCTCTGGATATGGTCTTGAGCAAGTAAGCTGGATTGTGGTGTATTTGTGTGCCGGGTTGGGGTAATTTATAGCTTTTTTAATAACAAAAAATTCTTCTATACTTATTGTATCTACAGTAAAACTTACGTAATTAGAATCGGAAGATTTGGTAAAGTTGGTAATTATTATAGTGGAGGTGTCCGTCTCATTGTAATAAGACCCTCCACAAAAAGTTTCTCCTTCTATAAATGCACCCCTTCCTTTAAATATTATTGATCTGTGATCTGGATCATCATTTATTGTGTTACTTTCACAATTTCCGCCTTTAATAATGTTAAAATTTTCATCCAGGCCCATTTTATTTAAATCTATGTGCCATATTATTATTCCTTCTTCTTGGTCGGCTTTCCAGCCATCAGAAAAAGAATATTTATCAAGCCCCTTATCAAATCCTTCTTTTTTTCTATAAGAGAGAAGAAGAAATTCTTTTTCAGGAAAAGGAGATGAATTTATGGGTATTTTGTATACAAGAGGAATTGTTCCCGATGAAATTTCATATTTATGTAAAACCTTTGTTGAATCTTTTGTTATCTTGATAGGATTAAGCCATCCAAGATACCATTTATTGAAACTCATAATATGAGCAGGAGTCCTTCCTCCATCATTCCAACAACCACTATCCATTAAGGCCCATATTCGACACACACTGTTATTTTCATAAAGATTAGTATAAGTATCATAAAGGTCAACAAGTCCAAGTTGATGACCGAACTCATGACATATAACACCAAGAGGGCTCATTCCAGAAGTTTCTTTTTCAGGAACAAATGTTGCATCACTGAAGCCATGATAAGAGTTTTGAAAGTTAAGAAAAAGTGACCAGAGGTCATTGTCAATACCAGTACTTTCCTCTCCATATCCAGCATGAGCAATCATAATTGCATCAAATTCGGTTGAATAAATATTTGTTTGAAGAATTATTTCACTTGCAAGTTCTTCAAATCTTTCTTCACTTTCTGTATTTGAGTTCCCGTCATTCCCATAATAAGCCATAATTCTTGAAGCAGTAAAAGGAGTTTCAGTCCCTGTTAAATAGGTTTTTCCAGATGGAGTTGATGAATCAACAAAATAAACATTTATATTAAGTTGATTGTAGGAAACTTCTTTGTAGTATGAGGTGAAAGATGAGAAAATCGCCTCAAAATTTTTTACATTTTCAATTTTTTCATCTTGAAAATTAACTAAGATTACTGCAAGATTTATTACTCCTTTTGTAGGAGTAAAACTTATAACTCCTCTTTCTATTTTGAATTTTCTTTTAAGGATATCCCTTTTTGAAACATGATCCTTCGGGTAATTTTCAAATTTAAATCCGGATATGGGTGGAGCAGAAAATAAAATCTTACCAAACAAAACTACAATAAAAACTACCACTTCTCCCCTTTCCCGCTTTTCCGGAAAAGCGGGAAATTTAAAAGCTTAATCTTATTGATATCATGTGATTCCATTCAGGAATCTGTCCGGGATATCTTCCAAGTTCTCTTCCCCAGAATGCATAATCAATTTCAAGAAACCATAAATCAAGTCCCAATCCAAAAGAAGGATATCCCTGATAGAATCCACCTCTTAATTTTAAAATTTTAAGGTCCGCTTCAGCACCAAGATGAAGTTTTTTAAAAAATGTTGCCTCATAAAATGGTTCTTTTTTGTAAAATATATTTCTTACATCAACAAGAAGGGTAATAAACTGTGGGAATGAAACAGATTTTCCAATCCAGTAGTAAATTCTTTTCGGTTTATATGCAATACCAATAGAAAGGTCAGGATTTATATATGAGGAGTATGCAGATTTTACTGTTGTTGTCCCATCCTTTACTTCCTCATAAGAGATTTTTGTCCTTGTAAAATCATGAAGAACTCCACCAATTCTCAATCTATCATTTAACTCCCATATAAAAGACAAATCAAACCCAATACCCTTTCCAGGTTGTAAATCAAAATCATAATTTTCAAATTCGAGGACAGTTAATTCATCATCAATACTTGCCCTGTATACAAGTTTAGGAGTAATTGAAGCAGCAATTTTTCCTGGAAGAATTGGTGTTGGAATTTTCATAGAAACAGGAATCATTGCTATTGCATCAGCACTTCCCCAGAATTGAATTTTAGGAACAAGTATTCCCTTTTTAAATTTCAAGCCAAAATCTCCTCCAGCAAATAATCCAAATCCGATATTTATAAACCCTGATTTCGGAACAAAGCAAAAATCAGGCACATTTAAAGTAATTCTATTTCTATAATGAGTTATTCTATCAATTATTTCATTTGTTAACTCTTGCTGTCTTTCAGAAGAGAGTTCATCAAAGTTCTCAAGTTCATCTTTATTTTCATCATAAAACTCATAAGTTTTTAACACATCATTTGATATTCCTATTCTTAAATTAAAAATATTAAAGAGTAAATCCTTTCTTATTGC
>QMOP01000163.1 GCA_003650255.1 Caldisericota bacterium | reverse complement strand
TCCTTATACTTTATCCTTATATAGTTTATTGAATTTATATCCCATTTAAGAAATGGTTTAAATGATTTTGGTTTTGTAATTGTAATTCTGTGAATGATGAAAAGAACAACAAGAAGAATAAGAATTATATATCCAGTATATTTTTTCATACTTTCAACTCTCCATAAATCTTTCTTTTAATTCTCTCCTTTCTCCACCATATAAATCCAATAATTAGAAATACAAATGGCATCAAGAACATATTTGAATATTTTACTATTAATCTTACAGTATCTGAAACCTTTTTAAGGGGATAATATTCAATTCCCTTTGATCTTATTGAAATCAGATCCTCATCCTCTGAAAGCCAGTCAATAATGTTTAATAAAAGTGTTGAGTTTGCCACATCCTCCTGAAACCTTTCAGATGCAAAATTCCCACTTGGAATAAAAACTATTCTTCCTGCATCCTTTTTCTTAATTGTTACTCCGACAATAAATGGTCCTCTTTCATCATTTTTATTTGGAATAATATTTTGAAGTGGGTTCAGGTTTGATGTGTTTTTCCTGATCCATGAGTATTTTGTTGTAAACATAAATGGTTCAATTGTAATTCCTTTTTTTGTTCCAGTTGATATCTCAATTGGACTTACAAAAGGAAGCGTTACTTTTTCAAGCCCTCTTACAATAGGATTTCCTTTTTTGAAATTTGATATTATTGGAAAAAGTGGATACTCAATTATATTTTGAATTAAAAAGAACGCTCTTCTTTGTTGAATTCCTATTCTCTGGCAGTATGGAGGAGGTTCACATATAAGGCCATCCTTTAATTCTATACCAAATTTTTTAAGAAAAGGTGTAAGTTTAGTGTTATTTTTGCTCCCCCAGAAACTGTCAAGAGGAACTTTGTATTTTGAAAGAAATAACCCAAGATTTCTTTTTGAATCAACAAATTTTTCAATTACCTCAATCTCCTCTTCCTTAAACTCCTTTTCAGGGCCAAGTATTAAAAGAACATCAACATCTGGCTTTAATTCTTTTTCTTCAATTTTTACATCTTCATATAGAGTATAATTTCTTCTTATCTCCTCTTTTAAGATATCAGGAATACTTTTCTCATCATGTTCTGTCAGAAATCCAATTTTTGTTTTTATTTCTCTTGTTAGTTTCTTAATTGTTGATGATATCAGGTATTCAAGAGTTTCAGCTTCTTTTAAATATGGAATAACCTCTTTTTTGTCCTGATAAAAGATAACCATTCCCATATATCCTTCTTTAACTTCATACTTGTCCTTTTTTATTTCTGTAAACTGTATTGGATAGAGTCCCTCTCTTCTTGCCTCCCTTGAAATCTCTTCGTCTTTACTCGGGTCAAGGAATTCAAATTTGAAGTTTCTTGGAGAATATGAGTGGAATTCCTGTAAGATATCCCTTAAGTATTTTCTCATTGCAAGAAGTTGTCCTGGAAGATTGCTATTAAAATATGCCTTTACATAGACAGGGTCATTTAAATTCTTAACAATCTTCTTACTTACTTTTGAAAGAGAGTAAATTTTATTTTTTGTAAGGTCAAGTCTGATGAAGAAATAGTTTGAGAAATAGTTAATAAGAATAAGAATTCCAACTGTTGTAAGATATTTTGAGGGATTTTCTTTTATTCCCCTTTTTCTTTTCATAACATAAAGTGCTGAAAGGAAGAAAAGATAGATAAATGAAAGGTAATATACAATATCTCTTGTATCAATTACTCCCTTTGTTATATTTTCAAAATGTGAATCTGTCCCTATAAAATTGAGTATAAATCCTATTGCTCCCGGAAAAAATGAAATAATTTTTCCAAGAAGGAAAAATATGAAACAGAATAAAAATCCTATTATAAATGCAACAACCTGAGTATTTGTAAGAGAAGAGGCAAATGTTCCTACCATAAGATAGAATGAACCAAGAAGGAATAATCCAATATATGTTCCAATTATTCTTCCAGAATCAATCTTTCCAATTATTGAAAGTGTTATCGGATGGATAAGAGTTCCAGCAAGAATTACTATGAGAAGTATTATACTTGAAAGATACTTTCCAAGAATAATTTCCTCTTCATTAACAGGCTGGGTTGAAAGGATTTCAATTGTTCCTTCCCTGTATTCCTCTGCAAGAAGTTTCATTGATATTGCGGGCATGAGAAAGACAAAAAGAAGTGGTATATTTGTTAAAAATCCTTCAAGTGTTGCTTCTCCTATTAAGAATATTGTTGAAGAGAAAAACCAGCCAGCAATAAGGAGGAAAACTATAATTATTATATATGCTGTTGGTGATGAAAAGTAGGAGTAAGTTTCCCTGTTTAGTATTGCTTTAATTCTGTCTGCTTTCATCTTTTGTAAGAAGCCTGAAGATGTCTTCAAGACTCACCCTTTCTGTATAAAGTTCCTCAATCATCCAATTACTGTTTATTGCCCTTTTAAGAATCTCATTTCTTGGATTTTTATCCCTTTCTATGAATACAATAACTTCCCTGTTTGAAATTTTCTCAAAACCCTTTACTCCGTCAATCTCATTCAATCTTCCAATATCTTCTGGAATAATGGAGAAAATCAGTTTTAATCTTATATCTTCACCACCAATACTTGGAAGTTCATCAATGTTTTTTTCTGTGATTATTCTTCCTCTGTGTATTATTATAACTTTACTGCATGTCTCCTCAACCTCTCTTAAAATATGTGTTGAAAGAAGGATTGTTTTTTCCTTCCCAAGTTCCCTTATAAGTTCCCTTATTCCAACAACCTGATTTGGGTCAAGTCCAAGTGTTGGTTCATCAAGTATGAGAATAGGAGGGTCTGGAAGAAGTGCCTGTGCAAAACCAACTCTTTGTCTGTATCCTTTTGAGAGTTCACCAATTTTTTTGTCAAGAACATCTTTAAGGCCACAGAGGTTTATTACCTCGTTCTTTCTCTTTTTAATAAATTTTTGAGATAATCCTCTCAACCTTCCTATGAATTCAAGATAGTCAGGTATAAACATATCTGGATACAATGGATTTGCTTCAGGAAGATAACCGATGCTATTTCTAACCTTAAGTGAATTTTTATTCACATCATAACCCATAACCTCAACCCTTCCACTATCCGCTTTTAAAAAACATGTTATTATTTTCATTGTTGTTGTCTTCCCAGCACCATTTGGTCCTAAGAATCCGACAATCTCTCCCTTGTTTACAGTAAAGGATACATCCTTTAATGCCTGAAATCCGTCGTAAAATTTGTTCACATTCTCAAGTAAAATCATAGATTTTATAT
>QMOP01000162.1 GCA_003650255.1 Caldisericota bacterium | reverse complement strand
TTTGAAGATTCTCTTTCACTTCTTGACTATGCACAGTATATTGTTTATTCTGGTCCAAATAAGACAGGAAATCTTTTAAAGAACTGGACAAGTATATTTGTTTCAACAAATGTTAGAAGTTATACAGAAAACTGGAGTGTTGATTTCGATTATCTTGTTGAATACTCTACAAATTATGTTTCAGTAAGAGTCTATGATTTTGCTGGAAATGTAAATGAAGTTGTTGATGCTTTTTACATTTTAAAGGATACGACTTCAGCAAAAATAATTGACAATCAGGAAGGAGATGATACATGGAGGAATTCTGGAGGAACAACATATGATGTTGATTTTGAAGATTCAGCAAGTGGCCTTTTAAAGGCAGAATACTGTGTATGGACTGGAAAGAACCGTTCTGGAAATCTTGTTATTGATTGGAGTTTAATCTTTGAGACAAACACATTTCAGGGTAAATATTATACAGATGACTGGCAGGTTGATTTCGATGCTCTTCAGGAAGGAGGAACAAACTGGATAAGTGTGAGGGTTTATGATATAGCAGGAAATATCTATTCTCTTCAGAATGATGTTTTTTATATAAAAAAGGATATAACAAACCCATGGATTGTTGACAATCAAACAGGTGATGATACTGTATATGATGCTGACCCAGGAGACATTTTTGATGTTGATTTTTATGACAATATTTCCCTTGATAGAGCAGAATATATTGTATATGACTCAACAGGTATGCAGGGAACCTTAATAAAGGACTGGACTCCAATATTTTTGAATCTCGGAACAACATATTATACACAGAACTGGGGAGTTGATTTTGGAGCATTATATCCAGGATATAATTATATATCAGTAAGGGTTTTTGATTCTGCTGGTTCATCAGATACTTTAAAGGATGTATTTTATGTAAGAAAAGGAGCAGCACCAATAGTTCATGACAACCAGTTAGGAGATGACACCTGGAGGAGTGTAAATGATGGTCTTTATGATGTTGATTTCTCCTCTTCAGGTTATGCCCTTCTTGACTATTTTGAGGTATGTGCTTGGACAGAACTTAATCAAAGTGGAGTTAAGATTTCAACCTGGGTTACAGTTGTATCAAATATAAATGCACCTGAATACACAACTGACTGGGGTTTGCCTGAAGTTTTCTGGAACTCTTTAATTCAGGGTAAAAATTATGTTTCTGTTCGCGTCTGGGATCAGGATGGAAAAAATTCAGCACCGATGGATGTTTTTTATGTTTTAAAGGATACAGTTCCACCTTCAATTCTGGACAATCAAACAGGAGATAATACATGGAGAAATTCAAATTCTGGAATATATAATGTTGATTTCTTAGATAATACATCGTTATTAAAAAGAATAGAATATAGAATCTGTTCTTCGTCAGGTGGGAATAATGAAGTAATTTCTTGGACCGTTCTTGTTGACTCTATTAATGCATCCTCTTATGAAACTGATTGGAAAATATCTGATTCTGATTTTTCACTTCTTCCAGAGACAACAAATTATGTTTCTGTAAGATCAGTTGATTATGCAGGTCTTATATCAACAGGAACAGATGTATTTTATATATTAAAGGATACAACTTCTCCTTATGCAGTTGATAATCAAACTGATATTGGTCCATGGCAGAAGGATAATTCAGCTCTTTATGATGTTGATTTTTATGATACAGGTGGAAGTAAACTTGATTATTTTGAGGTAAAAGCGTGTTCTTCTTCAGGAGGAATAGGAGTTCTTTCTGACTGGACAGTTGCTGCATCAGGTATAAATTCAGATTCATATACTTTAAACTGGCAATTGCCTTTAAGTGTATGGAATTCTTTAAAGGATGAAGCAACAAATTATATTTCAGTAAGGGTTACTGATTTTGCACAAAATATTTCAACAGAATATACTGATGTTTTCTGTGTGAGGAAGGATACATCACCTCCTAAAATTATAAATAATGTTGATGGAGATGATACATGGAGAAGATTCCCTGGAACAAAATATGATGTTGATTTCATTGATAATGGAAGCGGTCTTGATTATATTCAGTATAAGGTGACTGATTCAAGTGGAAATACTCTTATTGACTGGACTGTTATTGCTCAAGATATTAATTCAAAGGAGTATACTCTTGACTGGGAGGTGAATTTCTCCTCTCTTATCTGTGGATATAACTATGTCAGTGTAAGGGCTGCTGACAGGGTTGGAAATATTGGAGTTTATGAAAATATATTTTATATAAAGAAGGACACAGAGACACCCACTATTATTGATAATCAGGAAGGAGATGATACATGGAGAAATTCTGCAGGAACAACATATGATGTTGATTTTTATGATGATAAATCACTTTTAAATTATGCTCAATACTGTGTGTATTCTGGAACTGGAATGACAGGAACCTTAATTAAGGACTGGACATATATTGCATCAGGTATAAATTCAAGTAGTTATACCACTGACTGGCAGGTTGATTTTGCCTCCTTAGAGAATGGAATAAATTATGTTTCTGTAAGAGTATTTGACAATCTCTTAAACTGCACAACATATTATGATGTCTTTTATGTTAAAAAGGATAACCTAAAACCAAATATTTATGACAATCAACTTGGAGATGACACATGGAGAAGTCAGGATCCTGGAGCAATATATGATGTTGATTTTGAGGACAATTTATCATTACTTGACTTTGTTGAATACACTGTATATTCAGCAACAGGGGCAAGTGAAGGAGGAGGTGAACTTATTATTCCATGGACAACAATTGCTTCAAACATTTCAACAAATACTTATACACTCAACTGGAGTGTTGATTTTAACAGTTTAAGGGAGGGCAAGAATTATGTTACAGTAAGGGCATGGGATAGGGCAGGAAATGTATCTCCAGACCCTGTTGGACTTGATGTTTTCTATATTTTAAAGGATACAACACCACCAAATATAATTGATAATCAAACAGGAGATGACATCTGGAGAAATACCTCAGGAACAACCTATGATATTGATTTCACTGATTCAGGAGGTTCTTTACTTAATTATCTTCAATATAAAGTAACAACATCAACCGGTGGAGTCCTTGTTGACTGGTACACATTTGCTTCAAACATCTCTTCAAATTCATATACACAAGATTTTAATGTTGATGGTAACTGGAATAAACTCATATCAGGTTATAACTATGTATCTGTTAAAGCAGTAGATAATGCTGGAAATGAGAAGATACTTAGTGATGTTTTTTACATAAAAAAGGATACAACAATACCGGTTGTTGTTGA
>QMOP01000161.1 GCA_003650255.1 Caldisericota bacterium | reverse complement strand
GAATAATAGAAGCAAAAATTAAAAAACTCACAAAAAATGTTTCAAGATTAATCACTCATTTCCTTTTAAGTATCATATCACTTTTCCTCTTTGTAAAAGCAGCAATTAAAGGATAAATTCCTTGTTGATTTTAAAAAATTTTTATTATATAATCTTAAAACTTAATTGGGCCCGTGGTGTAGGCAGGTTAACACGCCGGCCTGTCAAGCCGGAGATCGGCGGTTCAAGTCCGCTCGGGCCCGTTTCAATTTTTTTAATACCTCTTTATTAAAATTTAATCCATCTTTTCTATTCTTCTCTTCAGGTGCCCATGGTGCAAATACCTTATCCTTTTCTTCAATATAAGGACCTGGCTTTAACTCATAAAGAACAGAATCCTTTAATGGAATTATTGAATGATAAATGCCACTTTCAAGTTCAACTGCTTTTACCTCCCCCTTTTCATCGAGTATTGTAAAATCCTTTATTTTCCCATCCTTTTTATATTCAACAACTAAAACCCTTCCCCTTAAAATTATAAAAACTTCCCATCTGTATCTTAAAGGATGATAGTGTGGCCTTATGTATGTATCCTTTTTCATTACATTTAAAAGTCTCTGAACCTTTTCTTTGAAACTTTTATGAAAATTTAAATTTGTCCTTTTTCTAATATTTTTTTCTGCTTTATTTAAAAGTTCCTCAAATAATTCTCTATTTATTTTCCTCATTATAATTATAAAATCCCTTTACAATTCTTGCTCTTGAGAAAGGGAAAAAAAGAAGCCCTGGTTTCCCAACAATATATTTTTCTTCTAATGGTCCCCAGAAACGACTATCAAGACTCTCATCTCTATTATCACCCATCACAAAATAACATCCTTCTGGAATTATTATTGGACCAAAATTGTCTCTATTACTGAGTTCTTTTGGATAGATTCTGGGATCTGTATGCTGAACATAGGGTTCTTCAAGTTTTTTATCATTTATATATACAACCTTATCCCTTATTTCCAACTTTTCTCCTGGAAGCCCTATTACTCTTTTGACAAAATCCTTTCTTGTATCAAGTGGATACCTGAATATTACAATCTCACCTCTTTGAGGCTTCCTCCATTTTACAAGAAATCCCTGCTTAAAAGGATTTCTTATTCCATATGGAAACTTTATTGCAAAAAGATGGTCTCCAACAAGAAATGTTGGAACCATTGACCTTGAAGGAATTTTATATGCCTGAATAAAAAAATGCATAACAAATACTGCAATAAGAAGTGAAGAAAAAATTGTCTCTGCCCATTCCCTTATTTCAAGATAGGATTTCTTCTCCTCTCCCATTTTTGGTTCGACTGTCAAAAATTTTAATATTAAATGAACTATTAAAAAAATACCACTTACTATTAAAAGTCTTGTCTCAAGTCTCACCCCTTCCCACATAAAAATAAAAAATGATGGAATAAGTCCAAGAACAAAAAGTATTGTCTCTTTTATTATTTTTCTTCTTAAAAGGAAATGATAAAAACCAAGAAGAAAAAGCACAATTATTATCGTCTTTGTCATCTGTGTCATTTCCACACCTCCCAGAATGCTTCCTGAGGAACATCCACTTTTCCTATTCTTTTCATTCTCTTTTTTCCTTCCTTCTGTTTCTCAAGGAGTTTTCTTTTCCTTGTAACATCTCCTCCATAGCATTTTGCAAGAACATCTTTTCTTAATGCCTTAACAGTTGCCCTTGCAATAACCCTTTTTCCAATTGCTGCCTGAATTGCAACCTCAAAGAGCTGTCTTGGAATTATCTTTGAAAGTCTTTCAACAAGTTCTCTTCCTTTTCTATATGCTTTTTCCTTTGGAACAATTATACTCAAACCCTCAACCTCTTTTCCATTTATAAGAATATCAAGTTTAACAAGTTCTGCCTTCTCATAACCTGCAT
Source organism: Caldisericota bacterium (assembly GCA_003650255.1). Lineage (GTDB taxonomy): Bacteria > CG03 > CG03 > B21-G15 > B21-G15 > B21-G15. The sequence goes on along the minus strand of QMOP01000161.1, from coordinate 1,368 downwards.
GTTCATAATCAAATGAAGCAAACCCTTTTGAGATTGCTTTAATCTGTGAATATAACCCCTGAATCATCTCTGAAAGAGGAAGCATAAATTCAATAATAACCCTTGTTGGATTTATATAATGCATTTTTAAAAATTTCCCTCTTTTTTCCTTAAGTAGTTCCATTATTCCTGAAATATATTCAACAGGAGAAACAACTGTAATCTTTGTAATTGGCTCATAAATCTCTTCAATCTTTGCAGGGTCTGGAAAATTTGAAGGATTATCAACAGAAATTGTATCACCATTTCTCAATTTCACCTTATAAACAACATTTGGAGAAGTTGTTATGATTTTAAGGGAAAACTCCCTTTCAAGCCGCTCCCTTATTATCTCCATATGAAGTGTTCCAAGAAATCCACATCTATAACCAAATCCAAGGGTTGGAGAGTTTATGGGTCTTGCTTCAAAAGAAGCATCATTAAGGTGTAATTTTTCAATTGCATTTTTCAAATTCTCAATTGTTGTCTCCTCAACAGGGAAAAAACTTGAAAAAACAAATGGCTTTACCTCTTTAAACCCTGGAAGAGGTTTACTTTCAACATCATTTGCTTCAACTATCGTATCACCAATCTTTACATCAGAAATATCCTTTATTCCAGCAACAACATAACCAATCTCACCTGCAACAAGTTCATCAGTTTTTATCATCTGGATTCTCTGAACTCCACATTCATTTACCTCATAAACATCGCCACTTGAATAAAATTTTATCTTCATCCCCCTCTTTATTTCTCCTTCAAAAACCTTTATATAAACTATCGCTCCTTTGTAAGAATCATAAACAGAATCAAAAATGAGTGCCCTTAAAGGTAAATCCTTTTCTCCAGAAGGAGGAGGAATTTTTTCTATTAAATCATCAAGAAGTTCCCTAACTCCATAACCGGTTTTTGCTGAAACAAGATATATCTCATCCTCATTAACAGGTAAGATTTCCATTATTTCATTTTTTGTTTTCTCAATTTGTGCATTTGGAAGGTCAATTTTATTTATTACCGGAATTATCTCTAAATCCTCTTTCATTGCAAGTTCACAGTTTGCAACTGTCTGTGCTTCAACTCCCTGAGTTGCATCAACAAGAAGAATTGATCCTTCACATGAGGTAAGCACACGAGAAACCTCGTATGAAAAATCCACATGTCCGGGGGTATCAACAAGATTGAAAAGATATCCTTTATATTCAAAAGAGACAACCTTTGCCTTTATTGTAATTCCCCTTTCCCTTTCAAGTTCCATTGAATCAAGAAACTGCTCTGGATGTTCTCCTGAAAGAAGCCCTGCTATTTCAAGAAATCTATCAGTAAGGGTTGTCTTTCCATGGTCAATATGTG
>QMOP01000160.1 GCA_003650255.1 Caldisericota bacterium | reverse complement strand
TCTACTTGAGGATATTTGTCAAAGACTGGTGGTAAATATACATAGCGATAATGGTGCCTCTGGTGGCTTTTAAATTCAACTGCTACAATTACACACTCTCTACTGTCCATTTTGAATTCTTATTGTTGCTATACCAAAACCTTTAATAGGTATTTTTATTATATTTTTCTCTACAGAGATTCTTTTTTGGTTTTCCTCCATCAAATTTGTCTGATATACCTTCTTAATTTTCAAAAATGGTAAACTTATTCTAACTACAGTATCTTTACCTTCTGTTTCTATAAAACGAATAATCAATCCATCCTTATTTTCCGCTTCCTTTAAAGTTAAAAATAAAACATTTGGTTTGTCCACCTGACAGAAGCTCATAGATTTTTTAAGAATTCCCTCTTTCTTCCCTTTGATACAAACAGGAATTAAGGGATTATGTATTCCCCAACCAAATTGATAAGATTTACTTTTTCGCCAGTCCCCTCTATGAGAGGTAAAGGAATATCTAAATAGACAGTCACTCACCTGAGTATTTTTGAAGTTTGTGCGAAAGTTGTTATTTATAATATAGGAATATATATGTCCTTTAGTAAATTTATTTAGAAACTTATGTCCATATCCTTTCGGGGTAACACAGTGATGTGCTCCAGAAACATAACCAGGCCAGAGTCCACCAAATTCTACAATAGGAGCTTCTATACTTGAAAATGTTATTCCAATCTCTTCATTATAAACAGTTGCCCAATTCTGGATAGTGTAATAATCTGTGTTAGAACCAGGAAATTGGTCTTTCAAAGGTTCTATTACAGAATCTGTTCCTTCAAATTTAAAATTAGGATTTTTTAATAAGAAAGGAAAGGAAAAATACATTTCTAATAACGGAGTAGAATCTCTTAAGATTCTATTTAAAATATCTATTCTCTTTACCTTATCATAAAGAATAATCTCTTCTGTTATTTGTGGACACCCTGCTCCTTTAGTAGAAACTATTAAACTTCCATAAATAAGTCCAGATTCTCCTTTTTTAATAACTGCTTTCTTTTGAGTATCCTCTCGGCCTGTCCTTGACCATCTGGCAATAAACTGATTGAATTTATGGGGTGCCTTTTTATCAACAAGTTCTCTTTCTAACTCCTTATCATAGATGCTTATAATAGAGCCTGTTTTAGAGTCAAGAGTAATCTTATAAAATCTATTTTCTAAACTCGTATTACTGAGAGCAATACTGCTCTTAAAATCTCTTTTTTTCTTTGAAGGAATTATTCTATAACTTTTATAACCAAAGGATGGAACATCTTTTGCTATAAAAACTAATTCAAATAGATAAGATTTATCAATCTGCCCAAGTGCATATCTCTCTGAAGCATAAGAGGAAGGAGATTTTGGGTCTTTTAGTTTTACTATCTGATAAGGAACACTCTCTTCCGTTTCTGTATCAATAATTTCAAAACCTTTCTTTAGAATATCTATCGGTAGATTTATTATATTCCTTCCAATGGCTGTTCCATAAACTGATTTAGAGTATGAACCATCATCTGAAAGTTCCGGGTGCATTGGCAATCCGGATGGTGAATGTTCTTTAAATAATACCCGGACTATATCGGTTCTTTTAAAAGAGAGCGGGTTAAAAACCACAATATAATAATCATTATCATTTATCCTTATTTCATCAACTATTTTATTCAAACTTTTTGATAAAACATCATAAGAAAATGCCTGTGCTTTATAAGCAAAATTGCTCTTTTCACTCCAACTACCATCTTCTGCAGGTCCTACTATATTATGAAATCCAAAACAATGCATATCGTAGTATAAAAGATTCTTATAGATTTTCTCTATGTATTGTTCTGGATAAGGATAATTACTGACAACTGAGGCAACAGTAGCAAATTTTTCAGCAGAACATAATATATTATGTGTAGCCCGATTAATACCTGTTTCCTTAGCAGTAGAGATAGCGCCAATATTATAATCTGTATCTGGAAGTTCTCCTGAAAATACTTTAAGTTTTCCTTTTAATTCTTTCTCCAGCTCTTTAAAGAAGAGGTTATTAGTTGAAAGAATCAATTTTGGGAAAGCCCACTTTTCATTCCATTCTTTAACAATCAGACTTAAATTTAAAGATGGTGGAGAATTATCTCTTTCTCCTCCTCTAACAGTATAACTTACAACAGAAAAAGGATAATTATATTTTTCAAGCAAGTTCAATTTATCTGAAAGGTCATTTAAGACCTGATTGTAATTCCAGAGATACAGTTCTCCTTCATGTATGTCATACCAGAATAAAACTTCTTTACCATCTTGCGATTTCCATCTAAATGCTCCTGGAATCTTCAAAGATATTACTTTTTCTTCATCCCAAAATGGATGGATATTGTCTTTACTAAAATACCAAAGAGGCAAACCCGGTGAGAAATATTTTATACCGCTATTGGCGAGAATTTTTGCTAACCCCCAACTCACACCGGGTATATCATTATGTTCAGCAGAAGAAATCGGGATATTGTATTTTCTCTTTAATTTAAATGAGGGATAGAGAGCCCTAATCAGTTCTTCATGTCCGCAAACTTCGGTAATGAGATTACCGTATAATGCAGTTATTTCAATTCTACCTTCCTTTATATATCTTACAAGTTTATCTATAATCTTTTTTGGTCTATTCTCTATAAAATGCACAATAGACCAGGATTGCTCAACTACATACCTGAACTTTGCCTCCTCAGGGAATTTTTCAGTCTTATCACAAAAACGCAAAATATCATCATAGAAACTATCATATTCATCCAGAACATTTGAAGGCAAATCCGTATATCCTAAATCATGATGAGAATAATGGATGAGGTATACTTTATAATGTTTCTGTGGTTTTAAAAATATAGATTTTCTATCTTCTATTCTTCCATTAACTAAAAGTAAAAATTGTTCCTTATAAACCCTACAGGTATCAGGGATATAAACACGATAAATTTTCTTACCTTTTTCAATTAAACCAAGATCTATATTTTCTTTTTGAGAACCAGTTTTAATTATTAAGTTTGCTTTTATTTCTCTGTCTAAATTCTTAATAGATATATCCACTCCTCTAAGAAGTTTATCCCCTTTTCTGATGCAAAACACAGTTGGTTTTATAGTCTCAATGTAAAATTTTTTTTCTTCCATTGCAATTTAGTTTTTATAAAGACAGTTTATTTCTTTTTCTATTTTATTCTTTAACAATCTCACTGGTCAAATTTTTGAATTATTTTAAAATTTAGGTTCTCTCACTTTCCTTTTCAACTGGTGCCCT
>QMOP01000159.1 GCA_003650255.1 Caldisericota bacterium | reverse complement strand
GGAACATCAATTCCATGTAAATCATCTTTTATTTTTATAATCTTTATTTTGATACCATTTTCAAGAAATCTTAGTTGTTCAAGTTTTTCAATCTTTTCTAAGTTCGACTTTCCTTTGAGTTTTATAAATTTTTTAAGAGTAGAAAATTTATAACCGTAAATTCCAATGTGTTTGTAAAGCTTTTTCGCTTTTCCGGAAAAGCGGGAAAGGTTGGGGATGGGAGAGCGGGAGAAATAAAGAGCAAAGTTATCACTTGTAATTGTAACCTTTACAACATTTGGGTCATAAAATTCCTTTTCCTCTTTAATAGTGGTTATTGCTGTTACAACTTCAACATTTTTCTTTTTTAATTCTTTAATAAGTAAATCTATAATTCTTCCTTTTATCAACACTTCATCTCCTTGAATATTTATAACAATTTTCGGTTTTAATTTTTCCGCAACTTCAAAACATCTTTCAGTTCCAGAGGTATGAGTTTTCTTTGTCATTATACATTCAGCACCAAAACTTTCTACTTCTTTTTTTACTTTTTCATCATCTGTTGCAATTACAAGTTTTGTAAGAAGTTTTGATTTTCTTGCTCCTTCCCAGACCCATCTTACAACAGGTTTTCCTTTTATTTTAAATAAAACTTTGCCAGGAAACCTTTTTGAGGAATATCTTGCAGGTATTACTCCAAGAATCATAGATAATTTACCATTTCATCAATCGTTGTTGTTGCAGCACCAATTTTTCCTACAACAATTCCTGCTGCAATGTTTGATATTTTTGCACTATCTAAGAAATCAATTCCTGAGGAAAGGCATAGAGTAAAAGTGGCAACCACAGTATCACCTGCTCCTGTTACATCGTATACTTCCTTTGCCACTGTTGGAATGTGGTAAACTTTATCTTTTAAAAATAGTGTCATTCCTTTTTCTCCTCTTGTTATAAGAAGGGAAATGGTTTTTAATCTTTTCATTATTTTCTTTCCTGCATTTTCAACTTCAATATCCTCTTCACATTTTGTATGGAGTGCATCTCCTGCTTCATAGTGGTTTGGAGTAATTGAAGTTACTTTTTTATATAGGAAGAAGTGTTCTATTTTTGGGTCAACGGTTATTATTTTCTTTTTTCTTAATGCAAGGGGAATCAACCTTTCAAGAAGATACCTATTTATAACTCCCTTTCCATAGTCTGAAATGATTATTCCGTCAAATTTATCAATATTATTTTCAATTTTTTTTAGAATTTCCTTTGATGTTTCTCTTTTTATTTTATGAGAACTTTCCTTATCAACACGTATCATCTGCTGTGTTCTTGCTATTATCCTTGTTTTAAGAGTTGTTGGTCTGTTTTTTTCAATAACAATTCCATCTGTGTTAACTCCATAGTTTTTAAAAATTTCAATTGCCTTTTCTCCTGTAATGTCCTCACCTATTACTCCAAAAAGGACTGCTTCACTTTCAAGTGATATTATATTGTTACACGTATTTGCTGCTCCACCAGGCTTATATTCTTCATTTTTCACAAGAACTACAGGAACAGGTGCTTCTGGAGATATTCTTGAAGTATCTCCCCATACATAGTGGTCAACAATTATATCGCCTACAACAGCAATCCTTTTTCCTTTTATCCTTTTAACCAACTTTTTTAATCTTTCCATTTTTCAATTATCCCTTTATAAACTAAAGGAAATATAATTTCATGTTGACAGATAAAATTATAGATTTTTCCACCAGGTCTATTAAGGATATTTTCTTTTACTCTATAATGAAGAATCTGGTCTGAATTTGCCGAAATAAAATTTTTTATTTTATAACCTTGATTCCTTGCAAGGTTCAATGCTTTAAGAAACACTTCAGGCATCATTACAGCAGAGCCAAGGTTCATTACAATCCCACCTTCAAGTTTTTTGATTTTATCAACAAGTTTCAAAAAATCATTATAAGACGTTTTTCCCCAACTACTTCCATCACAGTTTGGTGATTGATATATAATATCTGTTCCTATTCCAACATGGACAGTAATTGGAATGTTTTTATACGCGTTGTAAAAGATACTGTATTTTTTAAATTTTAGGTTTTTTTCCTTAATAAATCTCCCAATACATTCTCCAAGTCCTTCATTATTTTCAGCCCCCCTTTTTACTGCTTCATTTATAAAAATAAGAGTTTCTTTTACCATTCCAAATTTCCCTTTTGGCAATTGTTTTGCTACATCTTCTGATGTTTTTCCAATAAATGATATTTCAAAATCATGTATAACAGAGGCACCATTTGTAGCAATATGTGTGACTATCCTCCTTTTCATCAAGTCAATTATAAGAGGTGAAAGTCCACATTTTATTGGATGTGCTCCCATCATAAGGATAAACTCTTTTCCTTTTTTCCTCCTCTTTACAATTTCATTTATAAACTCATTAAGGTCTTTTGCCCTTAAGATTTTTGGTAAACCTTTGAAAAATGAGTCTAATTTTGATTTTTTGATTTTTTCTAAACTGACAAAATCCTTAATGCTTACTTTTGATGGTCTGTTCTTTATGGAATACAATTTTACTTCCATTTTGGGAAATTTTACTAAACTTATTTTGTTTTGTCAAAATCAAAAATTTTTATTGACAAGTTTATTTTTATTTTTTTATATTCAAAAACAAATGAAGATTGGTGTTGTTTTTACTGGTCAGGGAGCGCAGAAAGTTGGGATGGGAAAGGATTTCTATGATGGGTATGATGAAGTAAAGGTTTTTTTTACAAGAGCAAGTGAGATTCTGGGTTATGATATTTCAAAGGTAATTTTTGAAGGACCTGAAGAGGAACTAAGAAAGACATCAGTTACTCAGCCTGCTGTTTTTCTTGTTTCATATGCAATTTATGAAATTTTTAAAAAAGAAACAGAAGTTGAGAGTTTAATTTCATTTTTTGCAGGGCATTCACTTGGTGAATACACTGCTGTTACTCAAGCAGGTGTTCTTGATTTTGAAAAAACAGTTGAGGTTGTGAAAAGAAGGGGGGAGTTGATGGAAAGGGTATCTGGTGGGGGTATGAGTGCAGTTATTGGGCTTGATAGGGATAAAATTGTTAAGATTTGTTCAAAATATAATGTTGAAGCTGTAAATTTTAATTCTCCAAGACAGATTGTTATTGCGGGTAGAGTTGAGGATTTGGATAGGGTAGAACCAGAACTTAAAAATAGTGGAGCAAAAAGGGTTATAAGGTTAAAAGTAAGTGGTGCTTTTCATTCTTCATATATGAAAGGGGTTCAAAAAGAGTTTTCAGATTTTCTTGATGGAATTGAGTTTAAG
>QMOP01000158.1 GCA_003650255.1 Caldisericota bacterium | reverse complement strand
CATCTTGAAGAGGGTCAGGAAGTTTATTGTGTGCAAGTTCATGAATCTCTTTTGCTGTAAAACCAAGTCCAATTCTTGCAGGAACTCCAACTGCAGTTGCTCCTTCAGGGATATCGGTTATAACAACAGCACCTGCACCAATTCTTGCTCCTTTTCCAATAACAACAGGTCCAAGAATAACAGCACCTGCTCCAACCACAACATTTTCCTTTAAAGTTGGATGTCTTTTTTCTTTTTTTAGTGATACCCCTCCCAGAACAACTCCCTGATAGAGAAGACAATCATTCCCAATTTCACTTGTTTCTCCTATCACAACTCCTGCTCCATGGTCTATGAAAACTCTTCTTCCTATTTTTGCTCCTGGATGAATTTCAATTCCTGTTAGAAATCTGTTTATATGTGAAATTATTCTTGCCATTGTGTATTCTTTCCTTTTATAAAACCAATGAGCAATTCTGTGTAACCATATTGCATGGAGTCCTGGATAACATAGTATTACTTCAATAACATTTTTTGCAGCAGGGTCCTTTTTAAAAACTGTCTCAATGTCCTCTTTTAAAGTTTTGAAAAATTTAAACATTCTTTTTATAAAGAGGTGAAATATCTCTTAATTTTTTTATTACATCTTTTAATTTTTCAAAAGTGTAAATTATATCATCTTCTGTATTGTCTTTGCCAAGAGAAAATCTTACAGCACCCCTTATGAAATCCTGAGGAACATTCATTGCTCTTAAAACATGTGATGATTCTCCTGAACCTGATGAGCAAGCAGAACCACTGGATGTTGCAATTCCTTCCATATCAAGTTGAAGAACAACTGCCTCTCCTTCAACATATTTAAACAAGACACTTAAAGTATTTGGGAGTGTTTTTTCAGGATGTCCAAGAATAAGAACATCACTTATATTTTCTGTTATTAAACTCTTAAGTTTATCCCTTAACTTTTTTACTCTTTCTTCCTCTTCATACATTTTTTCTTTCGCCACTTCAATTGCCTTTCCAAGTCCAACAATTCCAGGAAGATTTTCTGTTCCTGCACGTATTTCTCTTTCATGATGTCCACCCTGAATGAGAGAGGTTATCCTTGTTCCTTTTCTTATATAAATTGCACCTATCCCTTTTGGTCCATAAAATTTATGTGCTGAGAGTGATAGAAGATGAAGTTTTAATTTGTTTACATCGATATCAATTTTTCCAACTGTTTGAACAGCATCTGTATGGAAATAGACCTCTGGAACTCCTTTTTTAATCCTTTCTGAATTTACAATTTGTAGTTTTTCTCCTATTTCTTTAAGTGGTTGTATTGTTCCAACTTCATTATTAGCATGCATAATAGATACAAGGACAGTATTTTCCTTTATATTTTTAATTACATCATCAGGATTTACCATTCCAAATTTATCAACATCAAGAAGTGTCAATTCAATAAAATTTCTTTCTTCTAACCACTTACAAACTTCAAGTACAGCGTGATGTTCAATTTTTGTTGTTATAACATGTGGCTTTTCAAACTTTGATTCAAAAACAACCCCTTTTATCGCAAGATTATTTGATTCTGTTCCTCCACTTGTAAAATATATTTCCAGAGGGTCTGCATTTAAAAAATCAGCAATTTTTTTCCTTACATCCTCAATTACTTTCCTTGTTTCCTGTCCAAATCTATGTAAGGAACTTGGATTACCAAACTTTTCGCTAAAATAAGGAAGCATCTCTTCCAAAACCTCTTTCCTTACAGGTGTTGTAGCATTATAATCAAGATAAACTTTTTTCATACCTTAAAACAATATCAAGATCCTTATCACCTCTACCAGAGAGGCATAAAATAACAACTTTTCCTTTTCCTATAATTTTAGCAAGTTTTTTCAAATAGTAAATAGCATGGCTCGGTTCAAGAGCAGGAATAATTCCTTCAACTTTTGTTAAAAATTTAAATCCATATATAGCACCTTTATCATTTACAGTTACATATTTAACTCTTCCTTTTTCTTTTAAAAAACTGTGTTCAGGACCAACTCCAGGATAGTCAAGTCCAGGAGCGATTGAATGAGTATCAAGAATCTGTCCATTTTTATTCTGTAATACATATGTTAATGCTCCTTGAAGAATTCCAATTTTCCCTTTTGTTAAAGATCCTGCACCGTATGCTTCAACTCCAATCATTTTTATTTTTTTCTCTTTTAGAAATGGATAGAAAAGTCCTATAGCATTACTACCGCCACCAACACAGGCAATAAGATAATCAGGAAGTTTTTTTTCCTTTTCAAGAATCTGCTTTTTTGCTTCCTCTCCTATTACTTTCTGGAATTCCCTCACAATTACAGGGTAGGGAAATGGTCCAACACATGAACCAAGAAGATAATATGTATTTTTAACATTTTTTATCCAGTCCCTTATTGCTTCTGATACTGCTTCTTTAAGTGTTTTTGAGCCGGATTTTACAGGTATAACATTTGCACCAAGAAGTTTCATTCTCTCAACATTTACGTGTTGTCTCTTTATATCCTCTTCACCCATATAAATATCACATTCAAGATTAAAGAGTGCTGCAGCACTTGCTGTTGCAACTCCATGCTGTCCTGCTCCTGTTTCAGCAATAATCCTTTTTTTACCCATCCTTTTTGCAAGTAGACATTGTGCAATTGTGTTATTTATTTTGTGTGCTCCTGTATGAAGAAGGTCCTCTCTTTTAAGATAAATTTTTATTCCAAGTATCTCAGAAAGATTCTTAGCAAAATAAAGTGGAGTTGGTCTTCCAGCAAAATTTTTAAGAAAGTAATTGAGTTCTTCTTTAAACCCTTTGTCCTTTATATAATAAAAAAATGCTTCTTCAAGTTCATTTAATGGAAAAAGTAATGTTTCAGGAATAAATCTTCCACCAAATTTTCCAAAATACCATTTATTTTGCTTTCTGGACATTTCTTATAAACTCCTGCATCTTTTTATAATCCTTTGATCGGGGTGTTTTTTCAATTCCTGATGCTACATCAACACCAAATGGTTTCACCTTTTCAACCGCTTCTTTTACATTTTCTGGGTTAAGTCCTCCAGCGAGAAAGAATGGTTTATTTATTTCCTCTTTAAATTTAATTGCTTTATCCCAGTTAAAAATTTCACCAGTGCCACCGAGTAATTCTGATTTTTTATCAAGTAAAAAGAATTCAACAAAATCACAGTATTCTTCATAAATTTTGAAATCTTCATTTTCTTCACCAATTCTTACTACCTTTATAATGTTTAAACCATTACTTTTTAAAGTTTTTACATAATTTAAATCTTCATCTCCATGAAGTTGAATGTAATCAGGTTTAAGT
>QMOP01000157.1 GCA_003650255.1 Caldisericota bacterium | reverse complement strand
GTAATTTTTAAAATAAGATTACCGAGATTTTTTCTTGCAGTAATTGTTGGAATGGCTCTTGCTGGAGGTGGAGTGATTTATCAGGGAGTATTGAGGAATCCCCTTGCAGACCCCTATTTAATTGGGTCATCAAGTGGTTCAGCATTTGGGTTTATGTTGTGTTATCTTTTTGGGCTTAGTAAAATCCCTTTTTTACCAAATATTTTTGCTTTTATTTTTTCAATTGGGACTGTTTTATTTGTAATAAAAGTGTCAAAAAGATATGGGAAAGTTTCCATTTTCAATCTTATACTTGCAGGAGTTGTAACAAGTATATTTTTATCAGCAGCAGTAATTCTTTTTGTAACTTTAAAGACAAAGGAGGCTTATTCAGTTCTTTTCTGGTTAATGGGTGACCTTGGCGAGATGGATTTAAGATTAATAATTACATCAGGATTTCTAATTTTTATTTCTCTTATTCTTTTATACAAGAAAACATTAAAACTGAATGCCATTTCCTTGGGAGAGGAGCATGCTTATTATTTTGGGGTTGATATTGAGAAGTTAAAGATGGAATTATTTATAATATCATCAATTCTTGTTTCTTCCTGTGTATCTGTTTCAGGAACAATTGGGTTTGTTGGGCTCATAGTTCCCCATTTTATAAGAATTAAATATTCAACGGATAATAGAATTTTATTTCCTCTTTCAGTTCTTGCAGGTGGTTTTTTTCTTCCATTCTGTGATTTTATAGCAAGATTTATTTCCTATCCTTATGAAATTCCTGTTGGAGTTATAACAAGTATAATTGGTGCACCGTATTTTCTTTTTCAACTTAAAAGAAGATGATAGAGGTAAGAAATTTATTTGCTGGTTATGGAAAAAAAGTGGTTTTAGAAGATATAAATTTTTCTTTAGAAAAGGGAGAGTTTCTTATTGTTCTTGGAAGAAATGGTTCAGGAAAAACAACTCTCCTTAAAGCAATAACTGGATTCATAAAACCATTCAGAGGAGATGTAATAATATCAGGAAGAAAACTTTCAACATTCTCTCAAACTGATGTTGGAAAGATTTTTTCATTTATGGGTAGTGAAGTTAATATTCATTTTCCATATACTGTTTTTGAAATGGTTTTACTTGGAAGGATACCTTATATAACAGGTTTGTGGGAAAAAGAAAGTGATATTAGGAAAGCAGAATTTGTGATCAGGAAATTGGGATTAGAGAAAATAAAGGATAATATTTTTTATGAACTTTCTTCTGGAGAAAAACAAAAAGTTGTACTTGCACAACTTCTATGTAAGGATACACCTTTTATATTGCTTGATGAACCAAACATTCATCTTGATGTCAAGGAGACAGAATTTATTTTTGATGTTATTAAGGAAGAAAAGGAAAGTGGGAAGACAGTTGTAGCGGTTTTACACGATTTAAATCTTTCAATGGAACTTGCAGATAAATTTCTCATTTTAAAGGATAAAAGAGCAATTTATTTTGGAAATGATCCCGGCAAAGAAATTTTAAAAGATGCGTTTGACATAGATTTTGATGAGTTTGAATTTAAGAAAAGAAAGTTTTTATTTCCAAAAAAGGAGGGCTTATGAAAAAGAAAGTTCTTTTCCTTTTTCTCTCTCAACTCTTGACCTGCCTGCCGGCAAGGCAGGCTTTCAACTCTCAAACTTTATCAAAGGATTATCTTGGAGATTTAGGAACCTACATTATTACATCAAAGAAGGAAATCTGGCAGATAGCAAAAGGAGTGGAGGTTATAACTGAGAAAGAGATTGAGGAATCAGGGGCAGAAAATATTATTGAAATTCTTAAAGATAATTCAACTCTTCTTTCTTTTGACTGGCTTGGAAATTCAGCAAAAGCAACTGTTGATTCAACTGGATTTGGTGAGTCATCTCCTTCAAATATTCTGGTTCTTGTTGATGGAAGAAGGTTAAATGAGATTGATTTATCAGGTGTTGACTGGCTCCAGATTCCTGTTGAAAGAATTAAAAGAATTGAAATTATAAAAGGAGGATATTCATCTTTATATGGCGATAATGCTACAGGTGCTGTTATAAATATCATTACAGAGAAGTGTCAGGATAAAAAGATAGATTTTGGTTTTTCTTCAGGAAGTTTTGATACAAGGAGATTTAAGTTGATCTCAGGCAATAGAACAAATAAAATCAGTTATCTTTTAACTGCTTCAAATCTTATTTCAGATGGTTATAGAGAAAATAACTGGATTAAGAGAAATGATTTCACTTTTGATTTTAACTATGATTCTAATTTTAAATTGAATTTTAATTTTTCTTTCAATAAAAATAAATACGGTCTTCCTGGTGGATTATGGGAGGATGAATATATTACTTCAAGAAGAAATTCAAAAAATTTAGATGATAAAGGTGAATCAGAAACATTGAGTTTTGCTTTAGAAGGTGAAAAGAGAATAGGAGATTTAAAACTGAATACATTCATTTTCCATAGAAGAAAAGAACTTATTTCCACTTTTCCTGATTATAATTCAATATATGATTATGAGTATCCAAATTCTGAATTTAGGCAGGAAATAAGTTTTAATACCTTTCTTGCTGGATTTCACTTTTTTGATGCAAATTCAGATTCAGTTACAAAGGACTATAAAACTCTTAAGGAAAAAAGCAGTCAGAATTTGGAAAAGAAAAGTTTTGGTGCCTTCTTTGAAAAGAGGTTTTTTATTTCAAAAGAAGTTATTTTTAATCTTTCAGCAAGAACTGAAAAAGTAAATTATACTCTTAAAAGTTCAACTCCAGGCGGAGTAAGTTACAGTGATAAAAAAGAGGAAAGAATTAACTCTTTAAATTCTGGAATAAGTTTCAGACCAAATGAGAATACAAATCTATATCTTTCATTTGGAAAAAGTTTCCGTCTTCCAAATGTTGATGAATTTAAAATCTGGGACTGGACATCAGGTATTCCAAAAGGGATAAATAAGGATTTGAAGAGCCAGAGGAGTTATGAATTAGATTTTGGTATAAGAAAAAGTTTTTCAAGGATGGTAAAGGTTTCTTTTAACTTCTATAATATGAAGGTTAAAGATGAAATCTTTTACAATCCACTTTCAGGTTCAAATGAGAACTTACCTCTTACACTTCATCAGGGTTTTGATGTTGTCTTGAAATTTACTCCTGTATCATGGATGGGATTGAATTTAAGTTATTCTTATATTAGAGCAATTTTAAAAGAGAAACATAGTTTCACTTGCTTTGATTGGAACACCTTTTCAAGTGTAAATATAACCTATAAAGAAGGGAATAAGATTCCTGGTGTTCCAAATAATAAAATCACCACATCTTTATTTATAAG
>QMOP01000156.1 GCA_003650255.1 Caldisericota bacterium | reverse complement strand
TATCAAATCAACCACAGTAATTGTTGATAATACTCCACCAGAAGTATATCTAACCTTTCCTTCAACCGGAAATACGGGCTTATGCAGGTTAATAAATGGAGTAGTGGAAGTAACAGGAAGAGTTTTTGATTTGCATCTTAAGTGGTATAGACTGGATTATAGGAAGTATGAAGAAACAAAGTGGTATATAGCAATAAGCACAAAAGAAAAGATAGTAAAGGAAGGCATACTTGGTTACTGGGATACAACAGGGCTTGAAGATGGCTGGTATGTATTGAGATTGGTAGCACAGGATTGTGTGAAAAATGAAGCAATCACAGAAGTAGAAGTATATATAGGACAGCCAGAGAAGTTGTTAGAAATAGGGAAGAAAGGAAAAGAAGATGGAGAATTCAATCATCCAGGATATATTGCCTTAGATAAAGAAGGAAACATTTATGTAACAGATACAGAGAATGACAGAATTCAAGTGTTTTCACCAGAAGGAGAACATCTCTTAACCATTGGAGGCCTGCCTGCCGGCAAGGCAGGAGCACAAGGAAAAGGGAGGGGAAAACAGGGTTCAATCTTTAACAAACCAACAGGTATAGCAGTAGATGAAGAAGGTTATATTTATGTAGCAGATAGAAACAATGATAGAGTGGTAAAGATAGAACAGAAAGCGAGTGGAGAATGGGAGATAGTTTTGGAGATAACAGGATTTAATAAACCACATGGAGTATGCTTTACAGATGGATTATTATATGTAGCAGACAGAAACAATGACAGGATTCAGGTATTTACTTCATCAGGAGTTTATGTAAGGACAATAGAGACAGGAATAACAGGAGACTTGAATAAACCGCAGGGAGTGTTTACTGTAGATAGCAGAGAGCAGTTAGCAGAAAGCAGGATTTATATTTCTGATAGAAATAATGATAGAGTTCTTGTATTGAATTCAACTGGCAGTATAATAATGGAGATAACAGGATTAAATAAGCCGGATGGAATAGTTGTAAATGGGAATGGATATATTTATGTAGCAGATTCAAATAATGATTGTATCAAGAAATACAGACCTGATGGAGTATTAGTAGCGACTATCAAAGAATCATTCAATAAACCACAGGGAATAGTTTTAGATGAAGAAGGAAACATTTTAATCTGTGATTCAAACAATGACAGAGTTGTAAAGTATGGCTTACCACCGAAAGAAAAAGAGAAAAAGTATGCCTCACCCAGAACAAACTTCCAGTTTCAAACTTCAAGCTTCAAACTTTCCGAAGTTTATGTCTATCCAAATCCAGCAAAGAATGGGAAGAAACCAACATTTCACATAGAGCTCTCAGATATAGCAGATAAAATTGAGATAAGAATTTACACAATCTCAGCAGATTTAGTTCATAAAGCAGAATTAACAGGACCACCGAATAAAGGGACAGCTTATGAATATACCTGGAATACAGATAAAGTAGCAAGTGGAGTATATCTTTATTTAATAAGAGCACATAAAGATGGAAAAACAGTAAAGACATTGAAGAAGATGACAATAATAAAGTAGTAAGCAGTAAGCAGAGAGCAATGAGCAGAGAGCAGTGAGCAGAGAGCAGTGAGCGGTTAGCAGAGGGAAAGATGGAGAAGAGAAAGAGATATGTGGTGGATAAAGATTTTCAGATAAAGATGGTAAAGAGGGTGATATTACTTGTGATGGGAGGGATAATTCTTTCTGGAATTTTAAGTTACAGCATAGCAATATACAGAGAAAAGAAAAGCGAAGTTCAATTATATGGAACAACAGATAAATATGGAGATGACGTAAGAATAGTAAAAAGACAGGAGATAGTAAAACCAATAATACTTAAAGCAATAGTAATAAGCGGAATAGCCAGTATAATAATTGTGGGAATTTTTATGATATTTTACAGTCATCGCATAGCAGGACCTGTATACAGATTAAGAAAAAGCCTGGAAAAGGTAGCAGAAGGAGATTACAGTGTAAGAATAACATTCAGGAAGAAAGATGAATTTAAAGAATTAGCAGAAGCATTTAATAAAATGGTGGATAGTTTAGAAAAGAGATAGAAGATGGAAGATAGAAGTGAATTAAAAACTTCAGCGAAAGCATACTTCTTGCTTCAGCGTAGCGTTCTTCTATCTATTCTACTGATACTTATTACTTACCACTTACGACTTACAGCAGAAGTAGGCGCACATTTTTTAAAAATAGGAATAGGAGCAAGGAGTATGGGACTGGGAGGAGCGTATGTAGGATTAAGTGATGATATAACATCCCTTTACTGGAATCCAGCAGGATTAAGGAAATTAAAAACAAAAGAATTTGGATTTATGCATACAAAATGGGTATTAGATACAAAATATGAATTTGCTGGGATAGGGATACCTTTAAACAATAAGACAATAGGACTTGGAATAATGTATTTAGATTTAGGAGAAATAGAAGGAAGAAGTGAAGAAGGAACCCAGACTGGAAATTTCAGAGCCAGCGATTTCTGTTTTACCATAAGTGGAGCAGGAAGAATTAGCAACAGAATAGATTTAGGAGCAACAATTAAATTCATTCAACAGAAAATAGAAAAAGAAGAAGCAAAAGGAGTAGCAGTAGATATAGGAGTAAAGTGTAAGGTGAAAGGTGTAAAGGGAGATTTAGGATTGGTGATAAAAAATATTGGACCGGAGATGAAGTTTATTGATGAACCATATAATCTGCCTTTAACCATCAGTTTAGGAGGAGGATACAATTTCTTAGGAAATCTTGTCATTTCTTTAGATATAAATCATGAAATTTATGACAGCAAAACCAGTATTTCAATGGGGATAGAATATAGACCTGTAAGATTTATCAGTTTAAGGGCTGGTTATCTTTATAAACTTGCTTATCAGCTTCTAACTTATCAAAATTCTTTATTTCAAGAAGAAAATAAAATTTCTGACTTCAACGGTTTAAGTGGAGGTTTTGGTTTAAACTTTTCCAATTACATCCTTGACTACTCTCTCATCCCTTACAAAGATTTAGGATTAACCCATAGATTAAGTTTTAAGGTTAGATTTTAATAGATTGAAGAAGGAGGAGATGATGCCGAAGAGAGAAGATGTTGATGAGGTATTGAAAAGAATGGCACGTTTATGTGGTTACTGTGTTCATTCTACAGAGAATTTGCCGAAAGAAGAGTTAAAAGGAGTAGGACGACTATGGTGTACAAAAAAGCAGAGAATTGTTATGGAAATGGAGTCTGCAAAAAAGTGTCCATATTATGAGATATAACAATGGATATCTTTATCTATAATAGACTATGTTGATATTTGGGATCTTGTACATCTTGTAGTAAAAAAACACTCAAAAATGTTTTAGAG
>QMOP01000155.1 GCA_003650255.1 Caldisericota bacterium | reverse complement strand
TGGAAAGATAATTCTTCTAATGAGTCTGGATTTAGAGTAAGAAGAGCGATAGATGGTGTTTGTATTTCAGGAGATTTACCACCAGATACTACTTATTGGCTTCAGCAGATGCTTCAGCCCAATACTTCTTCACAGATTTATGTTGAAGCGTTTAACAATAATGGTTCAACTTTCTCAGCCGTATCGCCTATCAGATTTACTCTTGCCAATCCTCCCTTGGATACAAAAATTGTAGAAAGAACTACCAGTTTTTTGAGATTTTCGTGGAATGAGAATGGTAATTCTTCAGCCACTATATATGAATTGCATATCTCCACGAAGAGTGATTTCTCAACTATTTCTATTGAAGATTCCTCTTCTACTTATACTCTTAAGTCAGGTATAGTGGTTTTTTGGCCGATTGATAGAGGTTTAAAAATTACAGGAGGAAACAATGTAAGTGTTGAAGGAGGATGTTTAGTAGTAGAGAAGTGTGGTTTGGTGTCAATGAGTATATTAGAGGAGAGAATCACTTATTATTTCCGTCTTAGAGCAAGGAGTTCTGAAACTGAAGAAGATATGTGGCCCCTTGGGATACCTTCAGAGTTTGATTTACCTGTTGCCACAGTTACTTTACAAAAACCCCCACTTTCACCTACTAAGTTTAGTGGAGTTGCTCTTGGGAATGATAAAATAATGTGGTCATGGATAGATAATGCAACAAATGAAGAGGGCTATAGAATAATCAGTTCAACTGGAGGAAATATATCCGGAGATTTACCAGCAGATACTACTTACTGGATAGAAACAGGATTAAGTGCAAATACTTCATATTACCGATATGTTCAGGTATTCAATTCAGTAGGAGTGGTAAATTCTCTTCCAGTGGTAAAATATACTTTTGCTGATGTTCCTGCTAATTTAACTTCATCCTCACAAGGAGCAACAGCAATAAATTTGTCATGGAGTGGAAATGGAACAAGGTATGCCATAGAGAGGTCAACCAATGGAGTAGACTGGAGTTATATAATTCAGTGGCAGGATAATCTGACTCTAACTACATATCAGGATACAGGATTGAGTATTGGCACAACATACTGGTATAGGGTGAGAGCATATAATGGAGACCAGATAATAACTTCTGCCAGTAATGAAATATCAGTAAAAACTTTATCAGCTTATCTTGATGTAAGAGGAATTAAAGACCTTGTTGTTGCTGGCACTCCTTCAGATATAATAGTTGAAGTTGTTGATGAAAATGGTAACCGGGTTACAGATTATACTGGCACCATAAGATTTACTTCTGACGATACTCAGGCAGTTCTACCAGATGATTATACTTTTACTTCCCTTGATGCTGGAATTCATACTTTTATTAATGGTGTAACTTTTAATACTATTGGAGAACATTATCTCAGTGTTACAGATATAAAAGATAATCGAATTTCTGGCAAACAGGATAATATCACTGTGAGAGATGGAACTCCGCCAGAGCCAGTAGCAGATTTAATTGCCACACTCTTAGAAGGAGCAAAAATAAGACTTGACTGGGTAAAATCAGTTTCTGAAGATGCTGATAAATACCGGATTTATTATTCCACCATTCCAGAGATTGATTATAATGAAATAAAAGCAACAGTCCTTCATCCCACCACAACCTGGACATCTCCTCAATTGGAGGTAGGAAAAACTTATTATTTTGTAGTAAGAACTGTGGATAAAAGCGGTAATGAGGAACAGAATGAAAATATTGTCAGTGCTACAGTAGAAGAAAGTTTAACCGGTTTAGTAAAAGCAGTAATTAAGATTCCACAAAATGGTAAGAAAGTTTCAGGAAATCGTTTAATGGTAATGGCTGAAGTAGTTGTGGGAGAAATTTCTGAGGTAAAAAATATTCTTTTTGAATATAAAAAAGAAGATGATACTGTCTGGCAAACAATTCCTGCTGCTAATTTCAATCATCCAAATCCTGATTCGGAGTATCCTTATTTTATTCACTGGGATGTGAGTAGTCTTGCAGAAGGAAGATATAATATAAGGGCTGTAGCAACTGATATTTATGATGTTTCAGATTCTAATCCAGGATATATCACCATTGAAATAGACCATTCAAATCCAGATATAGAAGAGAAATTGAATTTAGTAGGTGAACAGGAGAGAAAAGAAAAGATTGACAACCGCAGAAATAATGTTATTAAAGTTGGAGATAATAAGGAGAACACAATAACTCAGGTTATAATTCCAGAAGGTGCAATAAGCACAGAAACTGCGAAAATATTGGTAGTTGTCAATCCTGTGAATCCACCTCCTCCCTCAAAAGATATTAATCCTATTGATGAATACAGGGAGATAAAATTAGAAGGAGCAGAATTAACTGGTGAGGTTTCAATAATAATTCCTTACAAAGATGAAGATGATGATGGAAAAGTGGATGGAAAAGGAGTTCCAGAGGATACTTTATCTGCTTTTTATTATGATGAGGACAGGGGAAAATGGGAGAAAATAACAACAGAATTGGATTTTGAAAATAATATAGCAACTGTTAAAACCACTCATTTTACTCTTTTTGCTCTTTTTGGTGTTCCTGCAAATGATTACAGCAATGTTCGTGTCTATCCCAATCCTTTTAAACCTTCTAAAGGACATAATTACATTAAATTTGATAACTTAACCGCAAATACAAAGATACAGATTTTTGACCTTGCTGGTAAACTTATCTGGGAGAAAGAAAATATCGATGTGGGAGAAGCCGCCTGGAATGTGGTGAATCAGGCAGGTGAAGAAGTGGCAAGTGGAGTCTATATCTGCTTATTCACCAATGATTTAGGTGAAAGAAGAATTGTCAAGGTGGTGGTAATTAGATGAAAATTTTAAAAACAGGAATTATTTTTTCTTTGCTTGTAATTATATTTTATTCGCTTTATGCAATAGATGAAAAAGCAGGAACAGCAGGGTTTCAATTTTTAAGAATTGGAGTAGGAGCAAGACAGTCTGCAATGGGAGAAGCATTCTGTGGAGTGGGAGAAGATGTAAATACAATTTTCTATAACCCAGCAGGGCTGGATGGGATTAAAGGACCAGAGATAAGTATTTCTCATAATCAATGGTTTGCTGATATTAGCAGGCAAGCTATTGCTGGTGTATATCCTGCAAAGTCAGGTAATCTGGGAATAGGAGTTCTTTATCTGCATATGGATGAATTTACTGGTTATGATATTGATTCTCAAGGAGACCCGGTGAGAATTCCCAATTTTACCTGTTATGATGTCGCTGGTATAATCTCTTATAGTAGAAGATTCAGAGGAATATCAACAGGTATTAATTTAAAACTCTTTCAGGAAAAATTAGAAAATGAGAAAGTAAATGGTCTGGC
>QMOP01000154.1 GCA_003650255.1 Caldisericota bacterium | reverse complement strand
GGTTAAAGTATATTAGGAGATACAGAAAAATTTGATTTATTCATCATTCTTGAACTGGTCGCAAGAAGGATAAGGTTGTGTGAGTGTTCGAGTAGAAAATAGACATGGTATGTGCATAGATTCGGCTCTTTGGCAAAAAGTGTGCCCCATTTTCGCTACAGAGCCAAATAATACTTGACAAATAAGGTGAATTCATGTAATAATTTTAAAAGAATGCGCAAAAGTTTTAAAATTTGCGCACTTTGATAAGATAAATGCGCTAAATAGATAGAAATGAATGTAAGGGATATTCTGAACAGGCAGAAATTGGAACTGGAGCAGGTTCGCAGAAAGAGGTATATAAAAAGGGATGTTGTTATACCAGAGAGAGGAAAAAATATCATAAAAGTCATCTCAGGCCCACGCAGAGCAGGAAAGAGTTTTTTTGCCATTCATGAGCTTGGTGAAGATATTGGATATGTCAATTTTGATGATGAAAATCTGGTTAATCTGGAAAATTATGATGAAATAATTGAGACAGTGAAATCAATATATAATAAACCAAAAACAGTTTTCTTTGATGAGATACAGAATCTTCCACGCTGGGAATTATTTGTAAATCGGCTTCAGAGGCAGGGATATGAGTTGATATTATCAGGAAGTAATGCCAATCTTTTAAGCAGTGAACTTGCCACTCATCTTACAGGCAGATATCTTTCAACCTTAATATTTCCGTTTTCTTTTAAGGAGTATCTCAATTTTTCCGGTAGAGAATTAAGTGAATCTGAAATTAAAGCACGCTTAAATGATTATCTTCTGGAAGGAGGATATCCAGAGCCACTTGTTGAGAAGATAGACAGAAAGAGGTATCTTTCAACACTTTTTGATTCTGTAATTTACAAAGATATAATAAAGAGATATAAACCGGGTTATCCAAAGGAACTTGAAACTCTTTCAAATTATTTTATATCAAACTTTGGAACAAAGATAGCATATAAAAATCTGACATCTCCTTCTGGAATTGGAAGTGAGCACACTGTAAAGAAATACACAGGTTATCTTGAAGAAGCATTTCTAATATTTCAGGTAAAAAGGTTCTCATTCAGGATTCGCGAGCAGGAGAGGGCAAACAGGAAGGTTTATGTAATTGATAATGGATTAATCAGTGCAAAATCGTTCTCTTTTTCTGAAAATACAGGAAGATTATATGAAAATGTTGTTGCAATTGAATTGAAAAAAAGGGAATTACAGGGAGAGATTGAATTTTACTATTACAGCAATAGATATGAGGTTGATTTTGTTATAAAGAGGGGTTATTCTGTAAAAGCTTTAATTCAGGTAAGTTTTGATTTTGAAAACAGGAAGACGAAAGAAAGGGAAATAAGGGGACTGTTATATGCCTCTGAGGAGCTAAACTGTGATAATTTAATAGTAATTACAGGAGGATACTGTGGAGAGGAGGAGATAAGCTGGTTCAGAAAAAAAAGAAATGTGAAATTTGTTCCTCTATGGCATTGGCTTCTCTCTCCGGAAAAATTTTATTGAACGGAGATTGAAATGATGAGGTTTTTAGTTTTTTTACTTTTATGTTCAAATCTTTTTTCTATTGTTGATAAGGGTAAATTCGGGACGCAGGATTTATCTTTTCAAAAAGAAAGTAGAGAAGAGGAGTTAACAGAAGGAGATTATGAGAAGGCAGGTGATACTTATTCTTATGCTTATCTTTTAATTTTTTTAAGAGAAGAAAAGAATGAGGAATTGAGAAAGGAGATTATTGAGAGAATAAAGAGAAATTTGAAGATAGAGGAAAAGGAACCAGAGGATTATGCTGAAATAGCAGAGGTTTATGCTGAAGCAGGGATAGAGCTTGAAAAGGCAGAAGAAATGGCTTTAAAATCTGTGAGGAAACGTCCTGATTTTTACTCTCATTATGTTCTTGCAAGAGTGTATCTTGAGGAAGGAAAATTGAAAGATGCAGAAGAATTTTTTAAAAAATCCCTTGCTCAAAACCCATCCCACCCCTGGACATATTTTTATTTAGGAGAAGTGTATGAAAGGATGGGAAAAATAGAAAAAGCAAAAAAGATATGGAAGAAAGGACTTAAATATAATCCAAAGCATTGGTTGATGAATTTAAAGATAAAAGAAAATAGATAAAAATATAAAAAAACTCGTTTGATTTTTTCGTAGAAAATTGCAAGTGTGTATGTAATAAGTAATAATACTTGCGATTTGAATCCGCCTGGGGGCAGAATTTTTATAGAAGTAAATCGTCCTCAAATATATTTCCAGTTCCGAGAATTAGGTTGGGGTCAAGAAGTTTTTTTAGGTTTACCATTTCTTTTAACTCTTTTTCATTATAAAGGTATTTCATAAATCTTTTTTTTATTTTTCCAACTCCATGTTCTGCTGAAAATGTTCCACCCAAGGATACAGCAAATTTTACAAAGTCATCAACTCCATCTTTTCCTTTTTCAAATTCTTCTCTATTTTCAGGAATTATATTTAGATGCAGGT
Source organism: Caldisericota bacterium (assembly GCA_003650255.1). GTDB lineage: Bacteria > CG03 > CG03 > B21-G15 > B21-G15 > B21-G15. Next base: position 885 of record QMOP01000154.1, on the reverse strand, counting down.
GATTTTCTCCAATATGGCCGAATAGAACATAATTTAGATTCTTTTCTTCACAAACTTTTTTATAAAATTCAATCATTTTTGAAAGGTTTTCTTCATTTACTGCAATATCAGTGCTAAGTTTGTGTATTTCAGGATAAACTCTTTTAACTTCTGCAATTTTATTATTTATGATTTCAGGAAGTTTGTGCCTGAAATCTTTTATCTTTTCAATCTCTTTTTCTTCTGTTCCAGCCCATGTGTTTTCAATTGAACTTTTTGAGTTTTTAAGTAGTTCTTCAATCTCATCAATGTTTTCCTCTTCTGTCTCAAAATAGATTGCACCCCCCTTAAGGGGTATGTTGAAGAAATCTTTTAAAAGATTTAAAGAGTTTGAATCAAAGTATTCAATGCAGAATATCTCTTTCAGTTTCTTTAAGTTCCAGAAAAAGTTTAATGCATCATCTTCATTCTCAAAAAATGATACAAGAACTATTAAATTTTCAATTCTTTTTGTCAGTTTCAGTTCTGTTTCTGTTACAATTCCAAGTGTTCCCTCATTTCCAATGAATAGGTCAATTAAATCCATTTCCTTTTTAAGATAATATCCAGCATTGTTCTTTACATTTAACTCTTTTATATAACTAACTTTTACTTTTTTACCCCTAACTTCAATTTCCCCATCTTTCACTTTTTCTCTTCCTCTTTCAATCTCAATTAATTCTCCAGTTGGTAGAACAACTTTGATTTTTTTTATCCAGTTTCTTGTTGAGCCAAAATAAAAACTTCTTCCGCCTGAAGCATCAGTTGAAATGTTCCCACCGATACTTGATGAGGTTTCAGTTACATCAACAGGATAGAATAATTCAGGTTTCTCTTTTTTTAAAAAATTTTCAATTTCATTAAGCG
>QMOP01000153.1 GCA_003650255.1 Caldisericota bacterium | reverse complement strand
TATATATGAAAGTGAAAAGGGAGATTTTGTTCTTCTTATTCCTGGAGAAAGAGAGGTAAATAAAAAGAAATTGGATGATTATATAGGCTGTGAAACAAAACTTGCAAGTGAGGATAAAATAGTTGAAATTACAGGATCTCCACTTGGATTTGCTGGACCTGTTGGACTTAAAAAGAAAGTAAGAGTTATTGCTGATATATCAATTAAAGGAGTAAAAGGTGCAATCTCAGGAGCAAATAAGAAGGATTATCATCTTAAAAATATATGTGAAGGAAGAGATTTTGTTGCTGATGAGTATATTAATATTGTGAAACCTAGAAAAGGAGATAAATGTGCAAAGTGTGGTTCAGAGATTGTCATTTCAAAAGGTATTGAGGTTGGTCATACATTTAAACTTGGAAGAAAATATTCTGAACCTATGAATTTAAAATATAGAGATAAAGATGGAAAGGAAAAACTTGTTATTATGGGTTGTTATGGTATAGGAGTTTCCCGTATGGTTGCTGCAGCAATAGAGCAGTCACATGATGAAAAAGGTATTATATGGAAATTACCTCTTTCTCCTTTTGATGTTGAGATAATTTCTTTGAACTATAAAGATGAAGAAATAAAAAAAGTATCCGATAGAATTTACAATGAATTAAAAGAAAAAGGAATAGATGTCCTTCTTGATGAAAGAGGTGTCTCTCCCGGAATAAAATTTAATGACTGTGACCTTATAGGAATAACTTTTAGAATTGTTATTGGAAAGAAACTAAAAGAGGGTAAAGTTGAGATTTCAAAAAGGGATGGAAGTTTGAAACTTGAGGTAAATGAAGGTGATGCTGTTAATAGATTTCTTGAGATTTATGAAAAAGAAATTAAAAACTTTTCTGTTTAGTCTTTCCATTTTTATAAATCTTTTTTCTTTTAATAAAGAAGATTTCTGGAAGATTTACAGAGAATGGAAGAAGATACCGGAAATAAAGAAAGAGTTTCTTGAAAAATGGAATAAAGGAGAAAGAGATTTAGAACTTGCTAAGATTCTTGGAATGATTTCTTATGAAGAAGGAGATTATACTGAAGCAAAAAGATTTTTTGAAAGTTTCAAAAGTGATGATAATGAGTATCTTTTCTATTATGCAAGGACACTTGAAAAGTTAAATCTTTTTACTGAAGCAATTGAGGTTTATTCAAAAATAAAAGAGGGAAGATATTCTGAAGAAGCAAAGAAAAGAATAGATGAGATTGAGGCATCAAAGAAAAGTTATTCTTATGAAATTTTACCGGAAGTAATTAAAAAATTGATTAAAGAATCGCAAAATTTAGAAAAGGATGTTCAGGCAGGTGCAATTGTTCTTATAGATTCAGGCACATATAGAATTTTCAGTGATTCAACAAGTATTCTTGATATACACTTTGCTGTCAAGATTTTAAATGATAGAGGGAAAAGAAGATTTGCTGAGATGGAACTTCCTTATGATTCAACGGATGAGGTTGTTGAGATAATTTATGCAAGGACAATAAAGCCTGAAGAAAAAAAGGTTATTCCTGTTGGAAGAAAACATATAAGAGATGTTTCAAAGTATTTAAATTTTCCACTTTACTCAAATGCAAGGGTAAAGATAATATCATTTCCTGAAGTTGAAGAAGGTTCTGTTCTTGAATATAGAGCAAGGTATAAAATCTCAAAATTGATAGATGATAGATTTACAGTTTTTACTTTTTCTGTTCAAGGAAACTTTCCTTATATGAAGCAATATTTTGAAATTATTTTTCCAGAGTCGTTAAATATTGATTATAAGGATTACAGAAGAGGTTATCTTGAGAAAGATCTAAGTTTGAAACCAGAAGTTAAAAAAGAAGGAAAGAATTTTAAATACATCTGGAAGATAGATTATATTCCTGAAATAATAAAAGAGGAGAATATGCCACCTCTTGCTGAAATAGTTGATTATGTAAGAATAAGTAATTTTAAGACCTGGGAAAATATTTATGAATGGTGGAAAAAACTTTATGAAGAGAAAATAGAAACAGATGAAAATATAAGAAAAAAGGTTAAGGATCTTATAAAAGGAGTAAAAAAAGAAAGGGAAAAAGCAGAAAGGATTTATTCCTGGGTTTGTGAGAATATAAGGTATGTTGCTGTTGAGTATGGGGAGGCAGGATTTAGACCCCATACTGCAAGTGAGATATTTTTGAATAAATATGGTGATTGTAAGGACCAGGCAATTTTACTTATCTCAATGTTAAGATATGCTGGAATAAAAGCATATCCTGTTTTGATCGGAACAGTTGGAACATATCCTCTTGATGAGAATTTTCCTTCACTTTATTTTAACCATGCAATTGCTTTATGTGAGGTTGAGGAAGAAGAGGTTTTTCTTGATCCTACAGGAGAAACAGTTTCTTTTGGAGATCTTCCTTCAGGAGACCAGGGAAGAAAGGTCCTTGTTTTTAAAGATGATAATTTTGAGATAAAAGAGACACCTTTAATAGAACCGGAGTTTAATAAGGTTTTTAAAAAAATGGAGATAGTTGTAAAAAAGGATGAAAGTATAAAAGGCGAAAGAATAGTTATTACAGACGGTGTTTTTAATGCAGGGCAGAGGTGGTATTTTAAGTATACAAAAAAGAAGCAGATTGAGGAAACATTAAAGAGGAAGATAAATTCAATAACACCCGGTGGAAAACTTTTAAAATGGAGTGTTGAAGGGATGGATGAGCTTAAGAATAATATTGTTTTGAAAATGAGTTTTGAAGGAAAAAAATACTTTTCAAAAGCAGGAATTTTAAGGATTGTTCCTGATTGGGGAGGGCTTGATTCAGGACTCTGTTCTTTAGAGGAAAGAAATTATCCACTTTATTTTAGATTCCTTTCTGAGAATGAGTATGAAATAGATATAGAATTACCTAAAAATTATTCTGTTTTTTATCTACCAAAGAAAATTGAGATTGATAATAGATGGTTTTATTTTTTAAGGGAATACAAATTTAAAAATAAAACCCTTAAACTCCACCAGATTTCAAGATGGAAGAAAAGAGTTATTGATGTTAATGAGTACAAGGAATTCAGGAAAGTTTTTAATGATATATTACAAAAGATTGAGGATAAAGCAGTTTTAAAAGTTGATAAGTAGTAAATGGAAGGGGGTTTTCCCTTCGGGGGACGCTCACGTATGTGGCTCGCTCTACGTCCTGCGGTAGAATGCCCTATGTCCTCGGACGTAAAGCCCCCTCAGGAAAAACCACCTTCCCCTTTGAAGAGGAGGAGATATGGATAAGAATTTGGAGAAGATTATAGAAAATTTAAAAAAATTAAATGAAAGTGAGGTTGTTTCAATTATAAAATCAAAACACAATCTTATTGTTATATTCAAAGAATTGAATCTTGATAAACTTCTTC
>QMOP01000152.1 GCA_003650255.1 Caldisericota bacterium | reverse complement strand
CTAATATCCCTTCCTTTTACTGCCTCTTTAATTCTAAAACCTATTAAATCCATTCCATTTTTTATCATATCTTTTAAAAATGAAAATCCTTTTTCTTTTGCAATTTCGTCAGGTTCCATTTCAGTTTCATTTATAACAACCCTAACATCAAGACCACTTTTCAAAAGTAAATCTGTTGACCTCAAAACTGCCTCTTTCCCTGCAAAATCAGGATCAAAAAGAAGATAAACCCTTTCAACAAATCTTGATATTAACCTTACATGCTGTGAAGTAAAAGCAGTTCCCATTGTTGCAACAACATTCTTTATGCCTACCTGCCAGAGTCCTATTACATCCATATAACCTTCAGTTATAATAATTGAATTTTCCTTTAAAGCATATTCCTTTACTTTATCAAAATTATAAAGAATCCTTGATTTATGAAAATATCTTGTTTCAGGAGAATTAAGATACTTTGGTTCCCCTTTTCCAAGAATCCTTCCCCCAAATCCAACAACCCTTCCCTGACTATCCTTTATAGGAAATATTATCCTATTAGAAAACCTATCCTCATATTTTTTCTTATCAACCCTGTAAACAACAACACCTGATTCTTCAAGAAGAGTTATGTCAATACCACTCTTTCTTGCCTCTTCAACAAGAACACTTCCCCTTGGAGCATAACCAATCATAAACTCTTTTAAAACTTCCTCTTTTACTCCCCTTTCTTCAAGCATATATTTTCTTGCTTCCTCTGCTTTTTTTGACTCCCAGAAATATCTTGAGTAAAACTCCGCTGTTCTTTTCAGTATTCCAAGGAGAATCTTTTTCCTCTTTGCTTCCTCTGGTTCCTCTTTAAAATGGGGAACAGGTATTCCAGCCCTTTCAGCAAGTTTTTTCACTGCCTCATAAAAACTTATATTTTCAATCTTCATAACAAATCCAATAACATCACCTCCTTCTCCACATCCAAAACAGTGAAAAATCTGTTTTGAAGGTGAAACAAAAAATGATGGTGTCTTTTCACTGTGAAATGGACAGAGTGCTTTATAATTTTGGCCTGCCTTTTTTAAAGGAAAATATTCTCTCACAACTTCAACAATATCGTTGCTTTCCCTTACCCTTTCAACGAAATCTAAAGGGAGAGCCATATATTAGATTCTTCTCACTCTGTAAAAACCAGAAACAGGAACTATTTCAATCTCATGAAAATTCTTTTCTAATTTATCCAATAAGAGATTCATTCCAAGAACATCTGATGAGATATGCCCTGCTATGATAATATTTAGTTTTTTCTTTTCCGCTTCTTCAAGATGTTTTTCTGAAAAATGCATACCAACAACAGTTGAAACACCACTATCAACAAGCTTTTCAATTACCTCAACAGGTCCTTCTGTTCCACCTGTCATGTCAACAAAAATTTTCCCCGCTTTCCTCTCAGGATTTCCAACAGCAATAACAGCACCATCCTCTCCCCTTTCCCTATAGATTCTATATTCAGGGATTTTGTTAAGAATCTCAATCACATCCTTTAATTTATATGGTTTTTCATTTTCAAAAACACTTTTCAAAAATCTTGTAACATGGTTATCACTTGGAGTATGAATACACATAATAGGGATATCAAGAATTTTCGCAACATCAACAACTCTAAAATGATTCAATGGCTTTACTCTTCTTGAAACCTCTCTTTTCCTCTTCTCCATATAACTCTCAAGATAGGAATATGGAATTCCCCAGTTTGAAACAATATCAACCTGCATATCCATAACTTTGTAGAAATTGGCATACGCTTTTCCAACTGGATGATGTGAAATAACAACATCTATCCTTTTTCCTTTTTCCCTTAACCTGTCAGCAAGAAGCAATTCTCCAATATCTATATCAATTCCAATAACAGCGCTTTTTACATCAATCTCCTCATCTCCATGAACAATTCTTGTATCAGAATAAGGATTAAAGATCAAATCCTTGTCAAAAAAATTCTTTTCATCATCCTTTAATTCCTCATATTTTTTCTTATTTTCTTCCAAAATTCTTGAAATCTCTTCCTTTCCTCTTAAATCCTCCTCAATACCCCATTCAATAACTTTCTTATAAAGTTCTCCAAGTTTCATTTTAACTTCATTCTTCTTTTTCTCAATCTACCCATTTTCTTGGCTCTTGCAAGGCGCTTCCTCTCTTTTCTTTTAATCTCCTGCTTTTTCTCTTTCTTTATCACACTGGGAGGTTTATACTCTCTTCTTCTTTTAATCTCTTTAAGAAGACCCTCCCTTTCACAGAATCTCTTAAATCTTCTCAATGCCTCATCAAGTGTTTCTCCATCTCTTACCTTTACTACAATCATATTATCACCCCTTCTCTTTTATCCAGGAGGCCATGAAAATTTCCTTCCAGAAAGAAGATGTAAATGTATATGAAAAACCTCCTGTCCTGCATCCTTTCCATTATTTATAACAAGACGATACCCAGATGAAAGACCCAATTCCTGTGCAATCTCCCTTGCCATATTAAAGAGATGCCCAATAAGATTTTCATCCTCTTCTTTCATCTCAGAAATAGATGCGATATGTTTCTTTGGAACTATTAAAATATGAACCGGTGCCTGTGGATTTATGTCTTTAAAAGCAATAGCCAAATCATCCTCCTTTACAATCTCCGACGGTATCTCCCTTTTTATAATTTTACAGAATATACACTCCATATCAAATTTATAAGTATAGCATGAAATTTAAAATTTGACAAGTATTTTTTTATATTTTTTCTATTATTAAATTTTTAATATATACACTTCTAATATCAGGGGTAATTTTAATTGGTTTACTTCCAATTACTCTAACCTTCTCTCCTTTAAATTCATTCCACAAAAACCCAAGAACATATTCCCCTTCACCAAGATTATCAAATTCAAACTCTCCATCCTCTTTTAACGAAGAAGCATCTACCAGATAGTAGATAAAATCAAATTCATCATATTCTTTCTTTTCACATATTTTCTTAATAAATAAACCAACCCTATCTGCCTGAGGAACTCCTACAAATTTTACTTTTCCAATAATTCTTCCTTTAACTAACTTTCTTCTTTTAATACCAAAACGCAAGAGAGCATCATCTAACAGTTCCTTTGATTTTTTGCCAAAATAATAGTTTTCATTTATCCAATATTCAAGAATTTTCTTATTCTTTTGAGTAAGAAGAGAAGTCTTACTAAGGCGAAAGAGCAAAACGCTTCTTCCAAATAAAACTCCGTTTTTTGCTGCTTTTCTCAAAGATTCCTCTCCTTTTTCCACCATCCAATTAAAAAACCAGGCTTTTGAAATATCAAACCATCCATTGGATCGATAATAAGTAAATTTTTTCTTTTTAAGATAATTTTCTGCTTTCATCAGAAAATGCGGTGAAGCAGGAAAATAATGATTAGAAATATCCCTATTTT
>QMOP01000151.1 GCA_003650255.1 Caldisericota bacterium | reverse complement strand
CTTCTATCATAGATGGAATAAAGTTACTTACAAATATTGCGAATCTGGTATGCTCATGATTAAAAGGGCTCTAGTTATTTCTTCTTTAGTTTTCCTTATTATAATTGGTTATGCAATTTTTAGAAATTTAATTATGGAACTTCCACCACTTTCACTTCTTGAAGATTATGAGCCATCACTTGTTACTGAGATTTATTCAAGGAATAATGAGGTTGTTGATGAACTTTATGTTGAAAAGAGAAAATTTGTTCATTTAAATGATATTCCTGTTGACCTACAGAATGCAATAATTGCAATAGAGGATACTGAGTTTTTTAGACACTGGGGAATAAATATAAAGGGAATAATAAGGGCTATGTGGAAGAATATAAGAGCGAGAAGAATTGTTCAGGGAGGTTCAACCTTAACACAGCAACTTGCAAAAGTTATGTTTTTAACAAGAGAAAGGACTTTAAAGAGGAAGTTAAAGGAGTTACTTCTTGCGATTTTACTTGAGGAAAGATATTCAAAACAGGAAATACTAGAATTTTATTTAAACCAGATATATTTTGGAAAAGGTGCTTATGGCGTTGAACAGGCAGCAAGGGTTTATTTCAACAAATCAGTAAAAGATCTTAATCTTGCTGAATGTGCCTTACTTGCAGGATTACCAAAGGCACCTGCAAGATATTCACCTTTTAAAAATCTTCCAAGATCATACAGAAGAAGAGCAATTGTTTTAAGGAGAATGAGAGAACTTGGATTTATAAGTGAGGAAGAGGAAAAAGAAGCAAGAGCAACGCCAATTGTTCTTATTCCACTTAGTGAAAGAGAAAAACCTGGTGCATATTTTGTTGAAGAGGTTAGAAAATATTTGGAGGAGAAGTATGGATACAATATGATGTATAAAGCAGGACTTAAAGTTTATACAACGATGGATTTAAAGATTCAAGAGATTGCGGAAAGGGTTTTGAATGAAAGTTTGGAAAAATTTGATGAGGAGAAATTAAAGGAGATAAAGAGGAAACTTGAAAGGGGGATTGAAGTTCCATTTGGTATTATTGAAGAGATTGATGAGGAAGGGAATAAAATAGAGAAAGTGGAGGTAAAGGTTCAGGGTGCGTGTATAGTGATGGATCCAAGAACTGGAGAGATTTTAGCAATTGTAGGAGGAAGAGATTTTAGAGAATCAAAGTTTAATAGAGCATTTCAGGCTAGACGTCAACCTGGTTCAAGTTTTAAGTTGTTTACATATACATGTGCAATTGATAAAGGTTATACGGTTGTAAGTAAATTAGAGGATACACCAAGAGCATATATATATGAGATGGGAAAATGGAAACTTCTTTCAAAGACAACAGACCTTTCTGATGTTGGACCGGAGATTCTTACAAAGATTGATCCTGATAAGATATGGATACCGCAGAATTATACTAATAAATACAAAGGAGAGACACTTCTCTTTGATGCTTTGAGGAGATCTGTAAATGTTTGTGCTGTTGACCTTATAATGAAGATAGGACCTCTTGAGGTGGTTAAATATGCAAGGAGTATGGGAATTACATCACCGATTGCACCAACTCCATCCCTTACACTTGGAGGATATGAGGTTACTCTTCTTGAGATGGTAAAGGCATACTCTGTAATAGCAAATGGAGGAGTGAGAACCGAACCATTTTTTATTTATAGAATTGAGGACAATGAGGGGAACATTCTTGAAGTTAATACAACAAAACAGCAAAGAGTAATATCAGAGAAGACAGCATATATTGTTCTTTGGTTATTACAGCAGGTTTGTGAGAAAGGAACAGGATGGTATACAAAGTATCTTGGAAGAGTGAGAGCAGGAAAAACAGGGACAACAAACATGTTTACAGATGCCTGGTTTATAGGATTTACTCCTCAACTTATCTGTGGTGTTTGGGTTGGGTATGACAAGAAGTATACACTTGGAAAAAGGAAATCAGGAGGAGTTGTTGCAGCACCAATCTGGACAAAGATTATGAAAGAAGCACTTAAAGGAAGACCTGTTCTTGATTTCATTCCTCCTTCTGGAATTGTATTTGTTCCTATTGATAAAAATACAGGATTGAGAACATTTCCTGATTCTCCAAATGCAATTCTTGCACCATTTACTTCGGGGACAGAGCCAGTTGAATTTAGTGTAGAATGAATGAAAAAGCAACCCTTTTCAAAAGGACACTCGTCCCGATATATATCGAGAAGGAGAAGCGGTTTCCCCTTCGGGGGACGCTCACGTATGTGGCTCGCTCTACGTCCTGCGGTAGAATGCTTCATGTCCTCGGACGTAAAGCCCCCTCAGGGAAAACCGCTCTCCTTATACTGTCGTTCTATCGCTCTATCATACTGTCGGACCGTGTGTATCCTCGCTCGCAAAGCCCTTTCGGTGAAAACCGTCTTCTTTCTGTTTACTGTTCACTATGGACAGAAGGAGGGAATATGGAGTGCAAAAAGGAGAAGAATTTGAAAAATTGCCCATGTACTTATGAACCGTGTTCAAGGAAAGGAATTTGCTGTGAGTGTTTACAGTATCACTGGAAGATGAAGCAACTTCCTGGTTGTCTTTTTCCACCAGATGCAGAAAAAACTTATGACAGAAGTTTGGAATATTTTATAAAGGTCTGGAGTAAGAAAATATAATTTAGGAGAAATTTGGTTAAACGTTTAACTAAAATGATTGATAATCCAGTACTGAACTGGATTTTCGTTTTTCTTTGGGCTTCACTTATATTTTATCTTTCATCTATACCAGGACTAACAACAGGACTTGGTATTTATGATTTGATTTTGAGGAAGTTTGCACACATTTTTGAGTATTTTTTTCTTACTTATTTACTTTACAGAGCATGGAAGTCAACTAAGAAATTTTTAAGTTTCAGTTTCTTTTTATTTTATGGTGCATTTTTATCGTTTCTTTATGCAATAAGTGATGAGATTCATCAGAGTTTTGTTCCGGGGAGAGGGCCCTCTATAATTGATGTTTTTATTGACAGTATTGGAATAATTTTATGTTTAATTATTTTAAAGAGGAGGTTTAATGATTAAGGGAAGAAGGAGAAAACTTAAGAAGGTGAAAAGACACAAATTTAAAAAGAGAAGAAAGAAGATGAGACATAAGTCAAAGTAGTTTAGATTAAGTGCCAGAAGTTTATTTAATTGAGGGTGGATATAGGACTGGAAAGACAGATTATTTAATTAAAAAATTTGGTGGATTGCTCAAAAAAGGGGGTCTTCCTGAAGAAATTCTTTTTATTCATCCGAGACCTAAAATCGTTAGAAAAAGAATTGAAGAGTTTTTTAAAAATGGATATACAAATCTTTTCGTTGATACTGTAAGTGGCTTTTGTAAGTATATTTTAAGGAAATATTCAGACCTTTCTAATTTTCCAAAGCCAGGTTTTAGAACAATTTCAGGACTTGAGGAGAGGCTTATTATTAAAAAACTATCAAAAAATAAAAACATAAACATTGAGG
>QMOP01000150.1 GCA_003650255.1 Caldisericota bacterium | reverse complement strand
TTAAATGAGATTACCTGACCTGCATCAAGTGTAATTGTCTTATAAAAAATATTTAGATTTGAAGAATCCTGTGTCATAAAATTGGAAGAATCTCCTGGATCCCATGAAATCTCATCATCATCTCCAATTAAAGAGATTGAATTTATCTTTGATATTGAGTATTCTCCTGTTCCAGAATTGAAACTTACAATATAGAAATTCCCCTGTAAATCTGCTTCAAGATTTGAAAGGCCTGAACCAAAGGATGCTGTTCCCACTTCATTATTCAAAACCACTGTCTCATCAGAATCTCCCCAGTTATCTCCAGCCCAACTACCTGTTGGGTCAAACTTAAATTCAAAATAGGAATCAGGAGAATTTTCAAATACAGCATGGTATATTGAACTGCCATCATTTGGCATCCACTGATTTCCCCAGGAATTATGTTCTCCCCTGAAAGACATACCTCCGCCACTTAAAGCAAAAGCAGGATTTGATATATCTGATTCAACCCCTCCTGAATCAACAACTTTTATTGAAATAAAGTAATTTTTCATCTCACTAAGACCAGTTATAACTCTTTCTTCATTTCTAACTGGAGTCCAGTTTTGATTAAATTCAAAAGCATTTTCAAAATCAATCTCATCAAGAATCGGAAATGTGGCATATTTCACAATATATGAGTTTGCTTCAGAAGGAGATGTCCAGTTAAGAATTATCTCTCCCTTATTCTCTCCTGTTCTTGCTAAAAGATCTGTTATTGCCTGTGGCTTTGTTATATCAGAACTACTTGGAGCAACACAACTTGCAGTATTTGAAAAATCACTTTCATTTCCAGCATTATCAACCACTTTCAGTTTAAAATAGTATGTAACTCCTGGTGTTAAACCTGTTATTGAATACTGCATCTGTGTTTGGGGTAAAACTCCACTTATGGAATAAGAGGTAATATTTGAATCATAATAAATCTTTATTAACCCTTCCTCAAAAACTCCCTCAGAACCATCATCACCTGTAATTGTCCATTTAAGAATTATCTCTCCTTCCTTTGTCCCTTTTATTGCCTCTAAATCATCAACAGCATCTGGTGAAATCAAGTCAAGTTGAGCATAAGTAAAATTATTCTGATTTACTCCCTCTCTTGTCCAGGAAGAATAATTAACTCCATCATATGAAATTATTGCCCAGTAATATGTAACACCAGGAAGAAGTGCCTGCACAGTATGAGTTTCAATTGTTCCTGGAGGAGAGGGAATCCATTTTTGAGTATATGTTGAGGTGAAAGAGGAATAAAAATCTGAAATATTATTTATGTTTGAAAAGGTGGAGTATTTTACAATATATGAACAAACACTTGTTCCATCATTTGAAGGAGAAGTCCATTTAAGTATAATTGTCCCTTCATTTTCACCAGGAAGAGCAACAAGGTCTGTAATATCCTGAGGTGGATTGTTATCAACCTTTACATTTACAGTATCAATACTCCAGTTTCCATCACCATCCTCTGCCTTTACTTTAATAGTATGGGTTGAAAGCTCTGGTAAAGATGTCGTATCCCAGTTATAGATATAAGGAGTGGATGTTAAAACCTCATAAACAGTTCCATCAATAAAGAATGTCACACTTGATACTGCAACATCATCACTTGCAGTTGCCTCTATTGAAACAATTCCATTTACTATTTCATTATTTTCTGGATAAACTATAGAAACAGTTGGAGTTGAAGCAACTTGAGTTAAAACAATATGCCAGTCCTCTCCATTGTTATTATCCCATACACCATCATCATAATAGAAAACAAAATCAATCTGAGTTACTGTCTGGGTTGAATTATTAAATGGTCCTATTGTTATGTAATAATATGTTCCTGCATCAAGAAGAACTGTTTGAACTGCTTTTCCATCTCCATAAACAGTTGTTGTTGAATTTTCAGGCCAGTAAACTGGATTCGGCTCTTCAGACCAGTTATTAACAGACCAGTGAAGTTTTCCTGGATAATCCCTTGTTGCATAGATTGTAATCTTATCAAGTGTTGTTGGATATTCAGGTGTCCAGATTTTATTAGAAGATGAAGCACCTGTTCCCTCACCGACCCAGCAGTGAAATATAGGTGATTTTCTAACATTCCCATTTTTATCCACTGCTTCAACATAATAGTCAACAAGTTTGTTCTTTACTCCCTCAATCTTTGCCCAGTATCTTAAAGGTAAATATTTTGGTCTCACATCAGGATAATCATCCGTTACCTCATTTCCATCAAGATAAAGTTTAAATGTCCAGGTTCCACTACTCATAACTATTTCCTGCCAATCACCAACAGCAGAGCCACCTGAATAAAGATAATTGTCAGGATAGACAGGAGTTGTATTATCTCCTGTAGAAATTCTATATTTTAGTTTTACAGAAGACAATCCTGCTGCATCATAAACAAATGTATAAACATAAAACTCAGGAGGATAGGTCCAAACTTTCCAGTTATATGCACATCCATAATTTATCTCTCCAGGATTGTATGGAAACCTCTGCGGAACCCATATTGTTGGAGGGGTTGTATCCTGCCATGTTATTTCTCCTTCTCCTATTATCTTATCTGCATATTCAGCACTCTTATTTCCCACAACAACTGGAAGCCATGTAAAATCTGAACTTGTTCCGTAATAGATATGACCTGAATCAATCCATCCAAGAAGATAATGCCAAGCATATTCCAAATCATTTGATCCATTTTCAGGATGTAAAATCATATTTATATCAGGAGTTCCTGCTAATTCCTGTGCAGTCAGAACCCTATTTACCAGAGCAGTCATAATTGCCCAGTATTGAGAATTGTCATCCCATGAATTAGGATCAAAATATGGTGGAATATTTGGGTCTGAATTGTTTATCCATGGCCAGTTCCAGTTTGAAAATGTTGGAGAACCAAAGTCACTGTCAGCATTAACCCATGGCCCATCCTCAACATGAACAATATCATCAGGATTTGGAGGAAAATTATCAAGATACTCCTGTGTTTGCGATACAGTATAACCTTTGGCTGCTGCATCATCTGCCTTCTGGTCAGTATTTGTAATCCAGGAATCATATCCTCCACCCCATGCATTGTCACCATCATGAGCAAGAATTACAAGAGGTGGATACTGGGGATCTCCATAATAAGCAATCTCATCAAAAAGGCCAACATCAAACATCTGATAACCATCATAATAACCTTCATAATCTGCTGCAGGAACAACAATAATTTTATACTCTTTCCCTGTTTCAGGGTCAATATATCTTGCATAATGTGGACGGTATGCATAGGTTAATTCATTCACTGTTTTTCTTCCATCAAGATTTGCTTTCCTCCAGTGATAATTGCCAGGATTTGGGTCATATACTTGGTCTGCCTTATTGGGTGGCTCTGTTCCATAATCAGTTCCAGGTTCAGCAACATTACTCCATTCTGGAATACATCTTGAAATATGGGAGTTTGCAACATAGGTCCATTCTATTCCTTCACT
>QMOP01000149.1 GCA_003650255.1 Caldisericota bacterium | reverse complement strand
GAATTTGTGGCGTTTCAATGGTTAGATTTTTTTCTTTCTTTTTTCTTGGTTTTCCCCTTAGATTTTCAGGAAGAATTTTATTGAGTGCTTCACCTTTTGAAATTAAAAATCTATCACTCATCCAGCAAGCAAGTTTAAACAGATTTTCGTTTATAAGCGGCTCTTCATCAATAAGTTTTTTTATATAACTGTTTGCTTTTGTAGAATTTTTTTTAATTTCATATACAAAACCAATCTCCTCCTTTTTTCCAAAAGGAACAAGGACTCTCACTCCCCTTTTTACAAGATTTGAAAATTGTTCAGGGATTATGTAATCAAAATCAATCTCTTTTGGAATAGGAAGGAGAACATTTGCGAATTTATTTCGCATTCTTTAATTTTTCAATCACCTTTTTAATATCCTGCCAGCATTCCTTCTTTTTACTAGGATTTCTAAGTAAATATGCTGGATGGAATGTAGCAATTGTATCAATATTCTTATACTTTAAAAATTTCCCTCTTAATTGAGTTATCCCTTCTTTTCTTCCTGTTATTGCTTTCAAAGCAGTTGATCCAAGTAGAATTATTATTTCAGGTTTTATAATTTCAATCTGTTTTTCAAGTATTGGAAGACATTTTGATATTTCCAGTTCATCTGGTGGTCTGTCATTCCCTCTTTTATGAGGATTTTGGATATCCTTTACAGGATGACATTTCACAATATTTGTGATATAAACATCCTCTCTTTTTAGTCCCATTGCTTCTATTATTTTTGTAAGGAGTTTTCCTGCCTTTCCAACAAAAGGTCTTCCTTTTAAGTCCTCTTCATATCCTGGTCCCTCACCTATAAACATAATTTTTGCATAAGGGTTTCCTTCTCCAAAGACAAAATTTCTCCTTGTTTTCCAGAGAGGACATTTTTTACAATTCCTGTATCTTTCCTTAAGTTCATTTAATAAAACCCCTTTCTTCTTTTCTTTTTTTACGGGAATAGATAAAGTTCCCAAGTCCCTTTCCTGTTCTAACAACTTAATCAAATTATCCAAACTAAACAAATTATTCTCCTCTCCTGTAGACCCCCCTTAAGGGGGTGTTACAATGGAAGGTAATTATTTTAAATATGTGTTGTGCAATTTCCCTTTTTGTTTTATTTTTTAACCTGATAATTCTTTTTTTGTAGATAACTGCTGCATCTGTTTTATCCTTTTCCATTGCACTTAATGGATTCACAACAATTAAATCAAGGTTTTTCTTTTTCATTTTTTCCTTTGCTCTCTTTATATCAATTCCTTTTTCAAGTGAAAAACCAACAAGAACCCTTTTTCCCTTTCTTTTTCCTAATTCTTCAAGAATATCGTCAGTTTTTTTAAGTTTTATTATTATCTCGCCTTTTTCTCTTTTTATTTTTCCTTTAACTTTTTTTACAGGAGTAAAGTCGCTAACAGCAGCAGCACCAATTATGATATCAGCTTTTTTATAATTTTTTAAAACCTTTTCTCTCAATTCTTTACAGGTTTTGACCTTTATAATATTTTCAATATCAGGTAAAACTTTTGAATCTCCTGTTATAAAAATTACATCTGCTCCAAGATTTTCGGCAAGTGTTGCCAGTTCCTTTCCCATTTTTCCAGAAGAGGCATTTGATATGAATCTCACATCATCAATATACTCTCTTGTAGCTCCTGAGGTTATTAAGACAGTTTTCCCTATCAAAGGCAATTTTTTTAGGAAAAAATTTTCTATTTCTTTTAAAATATTTTCTGGCTCTTCCATTCTTCCAGTTCCAATTTTTCCTGACGCAAGTTCTCCTTTTTTTGGCTCAATTATGTTTATTCCCTCTTTTTTTAATTCCGTTACATAATTTTTAACATTATTCCACATATTCTCTTCCATTGCAGGTGCAAGAATTATTTTTGATTTATCTTTAAAAGATAGAAATGTTGTTGTAAGAAGATCATCTGCAATTCTATTTTTAAATTTTGATATAAGGTCAGCAGTACAAGGAGCAATGATAAAAATATCAGCCCATTCACTTAAATTTATATGATCTGGTTTATACTGATAAGGTTTAAACTGGTCAAAAAATACCTCATCCTTTATAAGGGATGAGAAAAGAACAGGATTTATCAGTTTTACTGCATTTTTTGAAAGGATGACCTTTACATTTGCCTTTTCTTTTTTAAGTAGCCGGAGGAGATATGCTGTTTTATAGATTGAGATGCCAGCACCAGAGCCGAGTAAAACATTTTTATTTTTTAGAATCCTCATCCTCTTTCTTTTCTTCATTTATCGCTTCATAGATTGCTTCTTTTAATATGTCCCTTGGCTTTGAAAGTTCAAGAGGATTGCTTTCTTTAAGTTCTTTTTCTTTTTTCTTAAATTTCTTTGTTGCTTTAATTACAACTTCAAAAGGGTTTTCAATTTCATCAAGTATCATCCCTTCAAGTTTACTGAAATCAATTTCCTCAGGCATCCTTCCTCCTTATCTTACACTTTTCAGCAATATAGATTGAAAAGAGTTTCTTTTTTGCCTCTTTCAAATCATCATTTATAATTTCATAATCATAAAATATTTTTTCTTTCATTTCAAGTTTTGCAATTCTTATCCTTTTTTCAATCTCTTTTAAACTATCCTTTCCCCGTTTTATAAGACGCTCCTTTAAGACCTTTATTGAAGGAGGAGATATGAAAATCATTACAGCATCTTTAAATTTCTTTTTTATTTTTCTTCCTCCCTGAACGTCAATATCAAGGACAATATCCCTTTTTAGTTTCTTGGCAGTTTCAATATTTTTTAAAGGGGTTCCATAATAATATCCGTGAACCTTAGCCCACTCAATAAACTCATTATTTTTAATCATTTTCTCAAATTCTTCTTTACTTACAAAAAAGTAATCCCTACCATTTTTTTCTCCTTTTCGTGGAGGACGGGATGTACAGGATACAGAATAAAGAATCTCAGGGAATTTTTTAAGAAGTGCCTTGCAAAGAGTTGTCTTTCCAGCACCAGATGGAGCAGACAGAACAATGATTAGATTTTTCTCCTTCACAGTCAACTATTTAACAAAATTTCTATTTTTCAGTCAATAAATATGATAAAATTTTTCTATGGGTATCTCTTTTATAATTTCCTGTTTAAATTTTACTGACATAACAGAGAAACTCATAAAGTTTCTTTTGAAATATATGAAAGATGAAGATGAGATAATCCTTGTGAAGGATGGAGAACCACTTCAGAATTTAGTTCCATCATTTAATTTGAGGATAATAAATCTTAACCGTGTTTATGGCCCTTCTTTTGCAAGAAATGTGGGGGCAAAGAATTCTTTAAATGAGATACTTGTTTTTATTGATAGTGATGTTATCCTTAAGAATAATTTTATTAATAAGTTGAGAAAAATAGGAGAGGGAGAGATATGGCAAGGAGTTTATTCTTTTGATAGAAAAGGAAATGTGTATGAGTTGAGTAGAGCAGTATTCAAAGAGTATTCTTTAAGTAAAGTTAAAGAACCTATAGGAAT
>QMOP01000148.1 GCA_003650255.1 Caldisericota bacterium | reverse complement strand
TTGAGCCTGTTTAATTGATACCTTTCTTGGAGAACTCTTTACAAAATTTAATCCAATATAATCAACACCAAGATTACTTGCCCAGAGGGCATCTTTTGGGTTTGTTATTCCACAGAATTTAATTTTTACAGACACCTTCCCACCACCATTTATTTTTAATATACCATTTTACAGTTTTTTTAAGTCCTTTTTCAAAACTTATTTTTGGTCCTTTCCATATTTTTGAAATCTTACTTGTATCAAGTGCATATCTATAATCATGACCTGGTCTGTCAGGAACAGATTTTATCAAAGTGTAGGATTTTCCAAGTATATCAAGAATTTTTTTTGCCAAATCAATATTTCTTATTTCATATCCAGAGGCAATATTGTAAATTTCACCAATTTTACCCTTTTTAAAAACCTTTTCAATTGCAATACAGTTATCAATTACATAAATCCAGTCCCTTTTGTTTTCTCCTTTTCCATAGAGTGGAAGAGGTTTATTTTTTAATGCGTTTATTATGAAAACAGGGATTACCTTTTCAGGAAACTGATATGGTCCATAGTTATTTGAACTTCTTGTTATTAAAACTGGAAGTTTATAGGTTTTATAGTAGGATAGAACAAGATGGTCTGCTCCTGCTTTACTTGCTGAATAAGGTGAAGAAGGAAAAAGAGGAGATGTTTCCTTAAATTTTCCTCTTTTAATTGAGCCATATACTTCATCAGTTGAAATTTGGAGAAATCTTTTAATTCCATACTTTTTTGCTGCTTCAAGAAGGATATAGGTTCCATATACATTTGTTTTTATAAAATCATCGGGTTTTACAATTGAACGGTCAACATGAGTTTCAGCAGCAAAGTTTATAATTGCATCTATTCCTTTTTTCATAACCTTTTCAACATCCTTTTTATTTGCAATATCTCCTTTAATAAACTCATATCTTGGATTTTTTTCTAAATCTATTAGATTTTCTTTTCTTCCAGCGTAAGTTAATTTGTCAAGATTAATAATGTAATCCTTTTTGTTCTTTTTTAAATAGTATCTAATAAAATTTGAACCAATAAATCCACATCCACCAGTAATTAAAATCCTCATCCATCCTTCCTTTTCCAGTCATATGGAATATCATTTTTATAAGGGTCAACTCTATATTCATCAGGATTTTCATAATTATAAACTTCAGTTGGAACATTTATAACATATGCTTCATTTTCACTTATTCCTTTCCATCCATGATATACTCCTTTTGGAATTTTCACTAAAAGCGGATTATGTTCTCCAATAAAAAGTTCCATAATTTCTCCCTTAGTTTTTGAATTTTCTCTTGCATCATATAAAACAAGTTTTATCATCCCTTTCAGACAGCAGACAAAATCATCCTGAATCTTATGGTAATGCCATGCTTTAACAACTCCAGGATAAACTGTTGAAAGATATACCTGACCAAACTTTTCAAAAATTTCATCATCATTTCTTAATATTTCCATAACTCTTCCTCTTTCATCAGGAATAACTCTTAATTTTTTTATCTTCACACCTTCAATCATAAGTACCTCCGAACATTTTCATAAATCTTTTCTTCACTTAAGCCATATATCTTTCTTAATTCATTACTTTCTCCGTGTTCAATAAACTTATCAGGTAGTCCGAAGTTTATTATTCTACCATTGAAATTCTGTAATTCCTCTCTTATTGCTGAACCAAATCCTCCTTTTAAAGTATTCTCCTCAAAAGTAAAAATGATTTTAAAATTTTTCAGTTTTTCAAGTATTTCTTTATCAAGTGGTTTGACAAATCTCATATTGATTATACACGGATTAAATCCTTCCTTTTTTAGTTTTTTTCCTGTATTAACAATTTTATAAACTGTGTTTCCAATCCCAACAAGAGCAATATCCTCTCCTTCTTCAATTATTTCTCCTTTACCTTCTGGAATAAATTCAAAATCCTTTTTTTCATAAATTCCATCGACTTTTCCACGAGGATATCTTATTGCAACAGGTTTTTTGTATTTGAAACTTGAGTAAAGCAGGTTTCTTAATTCTATTCCATCCTTTGGAGCACACACAACAATATTTGGAATGAGTCTTAAATATGATAAATCAAATATACCCTGATGTGTAACACCATCCTCTCCAACAATTCCTGCTCTATCAATTGCAAAAATAACAGGAAGTTTTAATATACAGACATCATGTATTATCTGGTCAAATGCTCTTTGGAGAAATGTTGAATATATTGCACATACAGGCTTAAGACCCTGTTTTGCAAGTCCTGCTGAGAATGTTACAGCATGCTGTTCTGCGATTCCAACATCAAAGAATCTATCAGGAAAATGTTTTTGAAATTCAATAAGTCCTGTTCCTTCTGGCATTGCTGCTGTTATTGCACATATTCTATTATCTTTTTTTGCAAGTTCAATAAGAGTTTCAGAGAATACCTTTGTATATGTTAATCCTTCTTTCTTTCCTATACCGTGAAACTTTTCAGGTGTTTTTTCTGCGGGAGGATAACCTTTACCTTTTTTTGTTATAATATGAAGTAATATTGGACCTGAAAGTTTCTTTATCCCATTAAGTATTTCTATAAGTTTAAATAGATTATGACCATCAACAGGTCCAAAATATGCAAATCCCATTTCCTCAAATATCATTCCAGGAAAGAGCAAAACCTTTATTCTTTTTGCAAGTCTTAAAAGTTTTGGCCCCCAGAATTTTATCCTTGAAAGTGTTCTTTCTACCCCTTTTTCAATCTCCTTTACAAGTCCAAGAGTAAAGATTTTTGCAAGATATGTTCCAAGTGCTCCAACCCTTTTTGAGATAAACATCTGATTATCATTTAAAATAATTATAATATCCTTTTGTATGTGTCCTGCATGGTTTAATCCTTCATAAGCCATTCCACCTGTTAAACTTCCGTCACCAACAACAGCAATAACTTTGAAGTTTTTTCCGTTTAAGTCCCTTGCAGTTGCAATACCAAGAGCAGCACTTATTGCATTTGAAGCATGTCCTGCAATAAATGAGTCATGCTCTGATTCCTCTGGATGTGGAAAACCTGATATACCATTTAATGTTCGTAATGTGTGGAAATTTTTGTATCTTCCTGTAAGAAGTTTATGTGCATACGCCTGATGTCCAACATCCCATAAGATTTTATCCTTTGGAGAGTCAAATACATAGTGCAGGGCAATTGTTAATTCAACAACTCCAAGACTTCCTGCAAGATGTCCACCTTTTTCCTTTGTTACATCTATTATAACCTTCCTTATTTCATCCGGAAGTTTCTTAAGTTCTTCCTTATTGAGTTTTTTTAAGTCCTGTGGTTTTTCAATTTTTTCTAACATACTCATTTTTCTCTTCTTGCAAGATAAATAGCAAACTCTTTTAACAAATTTCCTCTTTCTCCAAGAACTTTTATTGAACTCAATGCAAGTTCTGTAAATTTACGAACATCCTTTATTCCCTTTTCTTTTGAGTAAACCTTTAAATAATTAAACCTTTCCTCCTCAATATCAAGTATATCATCCATTATCTGAAATGCCATTCCAATATTATAACCAAAATC
>QMOP01000147.1 GCA_003650255.1 Caldisericota bacterium | reverse complement strand
TTCCTCCCCCGTTCTAAAAACTCGATGAGAAGGGGCTCCCTGAAAAAGGCTTTACGAGCGAGGACATGGGGCTTTCTACCGCAGCGTGTAGAGCGAGCCACATACGCGAGCGTCCTTTTGAAGGGAGTCCCTTTTTCATCTCTGTATATTTAAAAAATTTCTTATAATTTTTTTCCCATATTCAGTTAAAATTGATTCTGGATGAAACTGGACACCAAACAAAGGATACTTTTTATGTTTTATTCCCATAATCTCATTCTCTTTTGTTTTCGCAGTTATCATAAGTTCTTTTGGAAAATTTTTATTACTTACAATCAAAGAATGATACCTTGTTGCCTGAAATGGAGATGGAACATCTTTAAAAATATCTTCCTTATAATGGTAGATAGAAGATACCTTACCATGCATAATTCTACTTGCTTTTATAATTTTACCTCCAAAAGCATAAGCAATTGCCTGATGTCCAAGACAAACACCAAGAATAGGAACTTTTTTGTAAAATCTTTTTACTAAAGAAACAGAGATTCCTGCATCCTCAGGTCTTCCAGGACCAGGAGAAATAACAATAAAACGAGGAGAAATCTCCTCTACTTTTTTTAAAGAAATCTTATCATTTCTGAAAACCTTAATATTTTTTGTAAATTCTCCAATGTACTGAACAAGATTATAAACAAAAGAATCATAATTATCAATCACCAAAATCATTTTCCCCCTGTTCACCATTCGCTATTTACCATTCGCCATTCGCTATTTATTGTTCACTACCTATCGCCTTTACCAATGCCTTTGCCTTATTCTCTGTCTCATAAAATTCTCTTTCAGGTATAGAATCATAAACAATTCCTGCTCCTGCCTGAACATAAAACCTTTTCCCTTTCATATAAATTGTCCTTATTGTTATTGCCATATCCATGTCTCCATTAAATGAAAAATATCCAACACTTCCAGAATAAATTCCCCTTGCAGTATTTTCAAGTTCTTCAATTATCTGCATTGCCCTTACTTTTGGAGCACCAGTTACAGTTCCTGCTGGAAATGTTGCTTTGAAAAGAGAAAATGAATCTTCTCCCCTTTTTAATTTTCCTCTTACTCCTGAGACAATGTGCATAACATGAGAATATCTCTCAATAACCATCTTATCATAAACTTCAACTGTTCCCGGAATACATACCTTTCCTATATCATTTCTTCCAAGGTCAACAAGCATTATGTGCTCTGCAATCTCCTTTTCATCATTTAAAAGTTCTCTCTCAAGTTTCCTGTCTTCATCCTCATTCCTTCCCCTTCTTCTTGTTCCTGCAATCGGTCTTACTATTGCATTATCCTTTTCTTTTCTTACAAGAATTTCAGGAGATGAACCAATTAAATAAAGGTCCTTGAACTTCATGTAAAACATATATGGAGATGGATTTATATATCTTAAAGACCTGTAGATATTAAATGGATCTCTTTCTGTCTTACCCTCAATTCTTCTTGAAAGAACAACCTGAACTATATCTCCATTTATAATATAACTTTTTGCCCTTCTTACAATTCTCTCAAAAACATTTTTCTTAAAATTTGTTCCTGTTATCTTCGTATCAATTTTTTCTTCTTTCTCATAAACTCCTCTTACAAGGGATTTTTCAATCTCATCAATTCTTCTTATTCCATCCTCATAATCCTTTTCATCATTTCTTACCCATGAAATAATCTTCATTTTATTAAGAAGGTGGTCAAAAACAATAATTGTTCTTGGAATTATGAAATAAATAAGAGGTATGGTAGAACTTAAAACATTTTTATTTCCAACCGGTTCCCAATCTTTAATAATATCATAAGCAACATAACCAAAACATCCACCAGATGCAGATGGAAAATCATTCTGCCAGTAAACCTTAAAACTTTTTATTATTCTTCTTATTCCATCAATATAGTCACCTTTAAAAGAAAAATCTCTGCCATATTCTGAAAAAATTTTCCTTCTTTTTCCAAGAAAAACAGAAAGGGGATCATTTGAAATAAATGAGTATCTTCCCCATCTTTCATTAAATTTTGCACTCTCAAACAAAAATGAATAAGGACCTGAACATGTCTTAAGAAAAACACTAACAGGTGTTTCTGTATCTGCACCTATCTCTTTATAAACAGGAATAAGATTGAAATATTTTGAAATCTTTAAAAACTCTCTCTTTCTCGGATAAATCACCTTCCTATTACCTTTCCTTTTATATCTTCAAAATAAATAAATCTTACAGGATTTCCTTCCTCATCTTTCCAATCCCTTGAATCCTTTGAATAATCCCTGTTATCTCCCATAACAAAATATGCATCATCTGGTATCACCATCTCAGGAATATTATCACCTACAAGTATCTCTTCTTTTCTCAGATACTCCACATAATCCTCTTTTAATTCCTTTCCATTAATATAAACTTTTTTATTCTTTATTTCAATAGTTTCTCCAGGAAGACCAATAATCCTTTTTACAAGGACCTTATTCTCAACGGGTGATTTGAACACAATTATATCTCCTCTTTCTGGTTTTCTAAAATGATAAATAAATTTATTAACCCAAAAAACCTCTCCTTTTTTAATTGTTGGCTCCATACTTGCGGTAGGAACAACAATACACTCAAAAAAACAACCCCTGAAGATTAAACCTCCAAGTATCCCCAGAAATAAAAGATATAAAACTCTTTTCATTATTTTATTATAGCAATTATTTCACTGTAGCGAAAATGGTGCCTAAGATTTTACCCAATAGCGAATGGCAAATGGCGAATAGCGAATAGTAAATGGCGAATGGCGAATGGTAGGTGGTTTTTCCTGAGGGGGGCTTTGCGAGCGAGGACATGGTGCATTCTACACAAGCGATGAGAGCGAGCCACATACGCGAGCGTCCCCCGAAGGGAAAACCACCTTCCTTTATTAACATATTTTTTGCCAATGAGTCTAAAAATACAGCAACTTGACACCATGTTGAAAATATATTAACTTTTTATTATGAGAAAGGAAGCAGAACGCTGGCTAAGACAATCTGAAGCGGATTTAAAAGCAGCCAGAGACAGTTATAATGCTGGTAATTTTGAATGGGCTTGTTTTCAGGCACAACAGAGTGCTGAAAAATCCTTAAAAGCATTTTTATATAATCTTGGATATACCTCTATTACCACCCATTCTATAAAAAAACTTGTTCTTGAATCCATTAAACATGAAGAAGAATTTTCTGCAGTTTTAGAAGAAGCAAGATTCCTTGATGCATACTATATTCCTACCAGATATCCTAATGGTATAGATGATGAGATGGCACCAGTTGATTATTTTGATAAGGAGGATGCTGAAAAATGTATAAACTCTGCAACATCAATATTGGAGAAAGTGAAGAAATTTTTGAAGAGTTAAAAAAATTTGTAAAAGTTTTGAAGGAAAAATTTAAAATAAAAAATATTTATCTTTATGGTTCAGCAGCAAAAGGAGAATTGCATGAAGGAAGTGATATTGACCTGATTATTATAGGAGATTTCAAAGGAAAAATGCCTGAAAGGATAAAGGAAGTCATCTCTTTAACTGATTTGCCAATAGAACCTTTGATTTATACTGAAGAAGAATTTAATCGTATTATTAAAT
>QMOP01000146.1 GCA_003650255.1 Caldisericota bacterium | reverse complement strand
TATAAAAACTATCGTAAAGATATTTTGCTAAAGGATGGTCTCTATTCTCAAGGAATCTCCAGTCAGCAATTTTATTCAAAAACTCTTTATACTTTAACTTGCCTTTAAGAAGATTTTCATCAAATCCTCCATAAATTTTTTCCACCTTAAATCCTCTTAAAATTTCACTTATCCCTGAGATATTTTCACCTCTTGGATTTGTTATTATTATTCCATTAATTTTGTATATTTTATATTTTCCGAGTGTAAGCGCTATATCCTGCTTTCTTATAAAAGTTCCACCACAATCTATGAGAAAATTTTTTCCATCAGGAAACTCAAGCACTATTCCATTTCCAAATCCAAGTTCAAGAAATGTAACCCTCATTATTCCCTCTTTTTTCAACTTGTAAACATTCTGGTAATAGTCAATTGAAAGTGGAAGGATTATGAGCAGTGGATATATGAATCTTGTTAATGGTTTTGATGAGAAAAGATTTCCTAAATCTTCAAAAAAAGCAATTGAGAGAATTATAAAATAAAAGACAACCGATACAATGACGGATGGAACAGGTGTGTAAGGATATGGATAATAAGTGTAAAAAAATTCAGCCATCTTTATAAAAAGATGCGCCCAGATGTAGTTTCCCATATTAAGAATTGTTGCAAGAATAAGACCTATTTTTGAAAAACCAATAAGAGACAGTATTATATGAATAAGAGCAGATATAAGACCAACCTGAACAATAATTCCTATTAATGGAATTGCTATAAAGTTTGCAATAACTCCTGCTATTGGATATCTTCCAAAATATATTGCTGAAAGCGGTCCCATCATTCCAAGTTGAATTGCAAATTGTGCATAAAAGAAATCAATAAGTCCTTTCAAAGAAGATGAAAATTTTGAAATCTCTTCCAAGGAAAGATTTTCAATTGGGTAAAATCTTTCAAGAAAATAGTAGGAAAAAAGATTTAAAAATACAATTATTCCTAAGTATTTAAAAAACTCTACACGCTCAACTGTTAGTATATCAGGTCTTATAACCATTATTGAAAGAAGAAAAAAGTAGGAAAGAAAGAATGTTATGAATGTCCATCCCCTTATGTATCTTGTAAAAAATGCCCTTATTGGTTCTGTAAGATATGCTAAAGACCATACAGCCATAAATGAAAGAGTGAAACTTCCTTCAGGAAGAACAAGAGGATTCATAAATAATATTATCATTGCAGCAAGAGGAATTGTAAGTTGGGTTGATTTCCTCAAACCAAGTTTTCCAAAAGTATAAATAAAAAGACCTATTGTATACATAAGGGATGCTCTTATTGTTGCAGGTCTTGCTCCTGTTATTATAGAGAAAACCAAAAGGGAAAAAGCAACAACAATTAATCTTGGATACGCTCTCAACCTTAAAAGATTACATATAACAACGGCAAGAATTGCGACAAATCCAGCATGAAGTCCTGAAACAGCAAGAACATGAGCAACCCCTGTTGCCTGAAACTGAAACTTCATCCATCTTGGAACACCTGCTCTTGCTCCAAGTGTAACCCCTCCCAGAAATGCACTTTCAGGATATGGCATTGTCTTTTTTATTGAAGATAACATCTTCCATTTCAAATCAATACACCATCTTATGAATTTATTTCCACCAACACCAATCTTTTTTATCTGAGTTCCTCTTTTTACATACATCACTCCATAAACTCTGAACATCCTTCTTAAATATCTCTTATAATTGAATCCTGCTGGATTTGTCTTTGTGAATGGTTCCATTATTGGTGCTTTTACCCATATCCTATCACCATAAGATGCTTGATAGTAATAATCTCCAATTGTTGGCCTTATTTGTACAAGAACCCTTCCAGCATTTTCAGGAAGTTCCTTCCAATCTTTCCACCCCTCTTTCTTTATCTTTAAAACCTTCACATAAAGATATACTTTGTCCTCTCTTATATCCGGCTCCCTTACAACATCTCCAATAATTTCTGTCCTTGCATTAAAATCATTATCAATATATTTAAGGATATTCTCTTCAGGAAGTTGGCTTTTAACAATGTATCTATTTAAACCAAGTAGAAATGATGAAATAAGAAGCAATACCCAGAATATTAAGTTATTCCTTATAAGTCTTAAAATTAAAATTAAAAATCCAGCAATTGATATATAAAGCAGTATTGAAGGGTCCATTTTAAAATTTTCAGGAAGAAAAAAACCAGTAGCAACACCTATGACAAAAGAGTAACCAAGCCAGATTAACCTTCTTTCCATTATTTTTTATTTATTTTTTCCATACTTTTTCCCAGGTAATCTGAGAATAATATTTTTTATTTGTTCTATAACACCACTCCCAGTATTCTCCAATAGGGACAAATAATATTGAAAAGATTATTCCAAGAAGAAAGGTAAAAATAATAAAATAAATTACTGTTCTTTCTGCTTTCACCTGATTCTTATAACAAGGTCGTTGCTTGAAACTTTAACACTATCAAGCATTACAGCATCATACAAATTTTTTCCTATTTTTTCAAGAATTTTCACTCTTCCCTTTCCTTTTACAATAAGAACCTCCCCAGGTTTAATCTCCTTTTTCGCTTTAACTGTTAAATAAAACTTATCTTCAATAGAATCATATTCACTGTCAACAACAACTCCTACAACCTCTCCTTTTCCTTTCAAACTCAACTTTATTGCCTGAATTTTTCCGATCATCTCTTTTGCAATTTTATTTTCTGGCTCATATTTTAAAATCTTTTCATAAACTTTTAATGCCTCATCATATCTTTTTCTACTAAAATAAAATTTTCCTTTCATTATTAAAGAAGCAATTAATTTTTTAATAATCTCCTTCCTTTTTCTTTCTATTCTTGGTTCTTTTCCAATCTCCTTCAAAGATTCATCTATAATCTCTAATGCTTTAGCAAAATTCCCTTTCTTTTCAAATCTTTCAATTTCATTAAGATACTCCTTTATAAGAAAAAGTTTTTCAATATACTCTATATCCTCCTTGACTTTTTTGAGATACTCCTTTGCCTCTTTATGCTCAGGGTTTATCAAAAGGACATTTGAAAAAAGTTCAAAACTTCTCATCAAATCACCTTCAAGATACTTTTTAAGTGCTTCTTCAAAAATCCTATTCTCTTCCTCTTTCAAAGTAAGAGATGAAAGTTCAAACTCAATCCTTTCAACATAAAATTTTGAATCCTCATCATCCGGATTTATTGAAAGGATTTTCAAAAATTCATCTCTTGCCTTGAAAAGATCTCCTTCTCTATAATACCTAATAGCCCTTCTTTTTGTCCTCTCAATTTCCTTCTTATATCTTAATAGTTTTGTAACTTTTCCAAACTTATAATTTACTGAAAGATAAACTGGATTTGTGTAAGAAAACTGTGAAACTGAAATATCAAAATTTAGATTCTTCCATCCAATTCCAAAACCCAAAAAAAATGGAAAAGCATAATCTTCAAAGTTATATCCCCCTCTTAATACAAAATTATCAGATAATCTCCATAGAAAAGAAAGAGTTTCTCCCCTCAAACTTGAGTACTGGAGAAAAAATTTAAGATTATCAAAAAACATCATATAAGACAAAGTTAATGAGAAATCAAAAGGTAATTCTTCATTTTCCTCTATAT
>QMOP01000145.1 GCA_003650255.1 Caldisericota bacterium | reverse complement strand
GAATATACTTTACCTTTTTTCTGTTTAAACCAACTATTTTTATATATCCTTTCTTCATAAGATTTTTTATTATAAGATTTGTAAGTCCAAGAGAAAGACCAAGTTTGTTTGCTATTTTCCTCTGAGAAGTTGCAATATCATTTGATACTATTTCAAGAACTCTGTACTCTCTTTCTTCAATTGTTTCGTTCATACTTTGAACATTTTACAAATTTAACTTTTATCATTCAAATATTTTTTAAGAATCTGGCCTGTATAAGAACCCTTTACTTTCACAATCTCTTCAGGTGTTCCCTCACCAACAATATAACCTCCCTCCTCCCCTCCTTCAGGTCCAAGGTCAATAATATAATCTGCTGTCTTTATCACCTCCATATTGTGTTCTATAACTACAACTGTATTTCCTTTATCAACAAGTCTGTGAAGAACATTAAGAAGTTTTTCAACATCCGCAAAATGTAGGCCTGTTGTTGGTTCATCAAGTAAATAAAGTGTTTTTCCTGTTGCCTTTTTTGAGAGTTCCCTTGAAAGTTTAATTCTCTGTGCCTCTCCTCCTGAAAGTGTTGTTGCTGGTTGACCAAGTTTTATATATGAAAGTCCAACATCCCATAAAGTTAAAAGTTTCTCTCTTATTTTTGGAAAGTTATAAAAAAACTCTATTGCCTCCTCAACAGTCATATCAAGAACATCTGCAATATTTTTTCCTTTATATGTTACATCAAGTGTCTCTTCATTAAATCTTTTTCCCTTACATGTCTCACAGGTAACATAAACGTCCGGAAGAAAATGCATTTCAATTTTTATCATTCCATCTCCCTTACATGCCTCACATCTTCCACCTGGAACATTAAATGAAAATCTGCCCGGCTTATATCCCCTTGCCTTTGAAAGTGGTAGTTGGGAATAAAAATCTCTTATCAAATCAAAAACCTTTGTATATGTAGCAGGATTACTCCTTGGTGTTTTTCCTATAGGGGATTGGTCAACCTTTATAACTTTATCAATTTTTTCAAGACCTTCTATTCCATCAAAATCTCCTGGAAGTTCTTTTGAACCATAAAGTTTTCTTGAAATTGCTTTCCAGAGGATATCCTCCATTAATGTTGATTTGCCACTTCCAGATACACCTGTAATGCAGGTAAATACTCCAAGAGGAAATCTAACAGTTATATTTTTTAAATTATGTTCTCTACAACCTTTAAGAGTTAAATAACCTTTTGGTTTTCTTCTTTCCTTCCTAACAGGTATTTTTAATTCCCCTTTTAAATACTTTCCTGTAAGCGAGTTTTCACATTTTAAAATATCTTCTGTTTTTCCTGTAAAAACAACCTCTCCTCCATTTATTCCTGCACCAGGTCCTAAATCTATAATCCAGTCAGAACTCCTTATTGTCTCCTCATCATGCTCAACAACTATCAAAGTGTTTCCAAGGTCCCTTAATCTTTTCATTGTAGTTATAAGCCTTTTATTATCCCTCTGATGAAGCCCTATTGTTGGTTCATCTAAAACATATATAACTCCTGTAAGACCAGACCCGATCTGAGTTGCAAGATTTATTCTCTGAACCTCTCCTCCTGCAAGAGTTGAAGCAGATCTTGAAAGTGTAATATATGATAGACCAACATTTTCTAAGAATTCAAGCCTTGAAAGAATCTCCTTTAAGAGTGGTTCTGCTATTTTTTTATCCTGTGGAGAAAGTTCTAAATTTTTGAAAAAACTCTTTGCTTCTTTTATTGAAAGATCTGATACCTGTGAAATATCCTTTCCATTTATCTTAACACTTAAACTTTCTTCTTTCAATCTTTTTCCTTTACATTTTGAACATACTTTTTTTCTCATGTATCTATTCATTATCTCCTCTTTAACAAAATCTGACTCTGTCTCATAATATCTTCTTTCAAGTTGTCTTATTACCCCTTCAAAATGAGTTCCATCCTCATATATTGGATCTGGTGAACCATAAAATATTATATTTTTAAACTTTTTCGGAAGTTTTTTAAAAGGAACATCCATTGGAATATCATAATATGAGCATACATCTTCAAGAAGTCCCATATAATAATTCCTTGCAGAATACTTCCATCTTCCTCTTCTATTTGTTATAGGATCAGCCCATGGCTTTATTGCTCCATCCTCAATACTTAAATTGGAATCAGGAACTACAAGATCTTCTGCAACCTCAAGTTTTTCTCCAAGACCTGAACATTCAGGACAGGCACCATAAGGAGAGTTAAATGAGAAAATCCTTGGTGAGATTTCCTTTAAACTGATTTTACAGTTTGGACAGGCATAATGTTGTGAAAATAAATACTCTTTTCCTTTTTCAGAGACAATCTTTACAATACCTCCTCCAACTTTAAGTGCTACTTCAAGTGAATCCTTTATCCTTCTTGAATTCTTCTCATTTATTTCAACTCTATCTATTACAACCTCAACTGTGTGCTTCTTATTCCTGTTTAATGTTATTTCCTCTTCAAGTAAATAAACATAACCATCAACCCTCACCCTTATAAACCCTTGAGTTCTTAACCTTTCAAAAAGTTCCTTAAAAACCCCCTTTCTTCCCTCAACAACAGGAGCAAGAATCATTGCTTTTCCAATGTCCTTTATTGAAACTATCTCCTCATATATTTCCTCTTTTGACTGTGCTTTTATAGGCCTTGAACATTTTATACAGTATGGCTTTCCTATCCTTGCAAATAAAACTCTCATATAATCATAAATCTCTGTCATTGTTCCAACTGTTGAGCGAGGATTATGAGGAACACCTTTTTGCTGGATTGCAATTGTTGGACTCAAACCCTCTATTAAATCAACATCAGGTTTGTCATACTGCTTTAAAAACTGTCTTGCATAGGAAGATAAACTTTCAATATATCTTCTCTGCCCTTCAGCAAATATTGTATCAAATGCAAGAGAACTTTTACCTGAACCTGAAAGACCAGTAATCACAACAAACCTATTTTTGGGTATTTTCAACTCAATATTTTTGAGATTGTGCTGCCTTGCTCCTTTTATGTATATAAATTTTGAGTCCTCCATCATAACTAAATATTATACAAAAACTTCAATCCTTTAACAATCTATAGATTCACTGGCAATAAAGGAAGAGCAGTTTTCCCCTCAGGGGACGTTCGCGTATGTGGCTCACTCTGCTCGCTGCGGTGGAATGCACCATGTCCTCGCTCGCAAAGCCCCTTCGGGAAAAACCACTTCCTTATACTGTCGCTCTATCGTCCTATCAAACTGTCGCACTATGTCTGTCTTCGGACGTAAAGCTCCCCTCAGAAAAAACCACTTCCCCTGCTTACTGCCTGCCCGACGGCAGGCGGGCTTTCTGCTCTCTACTCACTATTTGCTATTCGCTATTTGCCACCAATTTGTAAATATAAACTGTTGGGTTGTGAAAGGAGGTAAGTTCTGTTTTCTTTCCTTTAAAAACTTTTAAAAGTTTCAGTCCTGGCTGAAATGCATAATTCTTACTTGAAGATATAAGATAATCAAATTCAAATGCAATATCCTTTCCCTTCATTCCTTTATATTTCTCCCACCAGTCAACTCTAACTCTATAACGAGTATCGGCAAGCTCAGGAGTAGAATGAGTTCTTAAAATTTTCGCTCCATGGGGAATATTTTTTAAAATCCACTCTCTTGCTACCTCCCTTGTAT
>QMOP01000144.1 GCA_003650255.1 Caldisericota bacterium | reverse complement strand
TGTTATAAGATTCCATTTATGAATAATGGTAATTGAAACAGTGAAAATAAGAAGAAACTTAGTAAAATTGGTTTTCTTCATAAAATTTTAGATAAGACCCTTAAATATGAAAATAGAACCTTTTTAAAATTAAATTTACTTCTTGATTTCTTTTTTGAATAATCAAGGATAAGAGGAACCTCTTTCACTTTTGCCTTCTTTTTAAGTAGTAAAAAAAGAAGTTCAAATGAAGAGGCAAAACCCTTATCAAGTTCTATTCTTTTAAAATTCTCTCTTAAAAATTTTACAGAATAAGCACGATAACCACTTGAAAAATCGGTTATGTTGGGAAAAAGAAAATGGAAGAAAAATGAGAAAATTCTACTTAAGATGTTTCTTACAAATGAAAGGTTTATCTGCTTTCCGCCAGTTCTATATCTTGAAGCAATTACAACATCAATGTTTCCTTTTTCAAGTTCTTGAAGCATCTTTTTCGTAAGTTCTACTGGATGAGAACTGTCAGCATCAAGAATTACAAGATTACCTTCTTCAAAATTTTTAATAACGTAGTTTATTCCAGTTGAAAGTGCTTTTCCTAAACCCATATTTTTTCTATGTCTTAAAATGATTCCATCAATATTTAAGTTGTTTATTGTATCTTTTGATATTTGGAATGTTCTGTCAGTTGAACCATCATCAACAACAATAATTTTTGAAGAAGGAAATTTCTTTTTTATTTTTTCAAGAACATCCTTAATGGAGTTTTCTTCATTGTAACAGGGAAGAAGAAAAATATTCATTTATATTTTTTCATTATTTCTTCAAGCACTCCTTCAATCTCCTTTTTTATCTCTTCCAGTCGTTTTTCTGTATTTGCTTCAAACCTCAAAACAAGAACTGGCTGAGTATTACTTGCTCTTACAAGTCCCCATCCATCAGGATAGATTATCCTTGCACCATCAATATCAATTACCTCTGTTTTTCTCTTGAAATGTTCAGTTAACTCTTCAACAATTTTAAACTTTACCTCATCCTTACATTCAATTCTTATTTCAGGAGTTACAGGATAAATAGGCGCTTCTTTAAGAACATCAGAGATTTTTGAATCTAAGTTTGAAAGAATTTCTATAACCCTTGCTGCTGTATAGATTGCGTCGTCATATCCGAAATATCTGTCATAGAAATATATATGACCAGACATCTCTCCACCAAGAATTGCTTTTTCAATTTTTATTTTATCTTCAATTGGCGAATGCCCTGTTCTCCACATTATAGGAACACCGCCATACTTTTCAACCATTTCAGGAAGTGATTTTGAGCACTTAACTTCAAAAACAACCTTTCCTTTAGGATTTCTTTTAAGCATGAATTTTGAAAGAAAAATCAATAATCTATCTCCCCAGATTATATTTCCTTTTTCATCAATAATTCCAATTCTATCTGCATCTCCATCAAAAGCAATTCCAATATCAGCATTTGTTTCTTTTACTTTTTCTATTAAATCCTTTAAATTATCAGGAACAGTTGGATCAGGAAAATGGTTTGGAAAGTTTCCATCAACTTCAATATAAAGGGGATACACTTCAAATCCCCAATCCTTTAAAACAGGTAAAAAAACCTCTCCACCAACTCCATTTCCAGCATCAAGAACAATTTTCAGGTTATTTTTTTGAATTTTTATATCTTTTTTCAAGAAATTTTGATAATCAGGAACAATGTTATAATTTTTTAGTTCTCCTTTCCCATCCACAAAATCCTTTTTCAAAACAATCTCATAAATCCTTTTAATTTTTTCTCCAAATATTGTGGAAAAGTTTAAACTCATCTTAAGTCCATTGTATTCTGGAGGATTGTGTGAACCAGTTACCTGAATGCCACTTTTTATTTTAAGATGGTGTGTTGCAAAATAGAAAACAGGTGTTGGAACCCTTCCAATATCAATAACATTTATACCCGAATTAATTAATCCTTCAATAACTTTCTTTTTAATCCTTGGAGATGAGTTCCTTCCATCCATTCCAACAATTGCGTCTCTTATTCCTTCGCTAATGCACATCTTTGCAAACCCCTTTGCAATTTGATAAACAACATCATCAGTTAAGTCCTTTTCAGCAATTCCTCTGATATCATACTCCCTGAAAATCAGTGGATTAATCATCTTAACCTCCTTTTTTACTTTAAATTTTATCAAAATTTGATAAAATTACAAATTGGATTTATAAAAGGAGGTTAAAATGATTTATCTAATTCTTTTACTTACATTTATTTACCCTGAAAATGTTCCTTTCAGTGAAGTAATAAGAAAGGTTGCAAATGAGGCAAAAAGGGCGACAGTAAATATCTCTGCTGTTCAAATCTGGGAGGAAGAGGAACCAATCTACAGATTCTTTTTTGGAGACCCTTTTGAGGAATTCTTTTTTGGACCCGATTTTTTTGATTTTCCAAGAAGAAAAAGAAGATTCAAAACAGAGGCAACAGGTTCAGGTTTTATAATCTCTGAAGATGGATATGTTCTTACAAATGAGCATGTCATAAGAGGTGCACAGGAGATAAAGGTTACTTTAAGAGAAGGGGGAAAGGATAAAAGTTATGATGCTGAGATTGTTGGTAAGGACCATGAAACAGATGTTGCTGTTATAAAGATAAAAGCAAAAAGAAAGTTTCCATACCTTGAACTTGGAGATTCAGACAAAATTCAGGTAGGTGACTGGGTTGTTGCAATCGGTTCTCCGTTTGGACTTGAACAAACAGTTACATGTGGAATAATAAGTGCAATAAGGCAGAAGGTTGTTATTGAGGATAAGGTCTTTGAAAATATGATTCAGACAGATGCTGCTATAAACAGGGGAAATTCAGGGGGACCTCTTGTTGATTTAAATGGAAAGGTGATAGGCATAAATACTGCAATTTATGCTCCTACAGGTGTCTTTGCTGGTATTGGTTTTGCTATCCCAATAAATCTTGCTAAGGACATTCTTGATGATTTAATTTCAAAAGGGAAGGTTGAAAGGGGATGGCTTGGAGTTTATATTCAGGATGTTGATGAAGTTATTGCAAAACAGTTTGGATTAAAAGAAGTAAAAGGAGCACTTGTTAATAAAGTTGTTCCTAATTCTCCAGCAGAAAAGGGAGGAGTTAAAAGGGGAGATATTATACTTGAAGTTGATGGAAAAGAAGTAAAAGATTCGCTTTCACTTAAACGACTTATTTCAGGAAAAGAACCTGGT
This sequence comes from Caldisericota bacterium, assembly GCA_003650255.1. Lineage (GTDB taxonomy): Bacteria > CG03 > CG03 > B21-G15 > B21-G15 > B21-G15. The sequence goes on along the minus strand of QMOP01000144.1, from coordinate 484 downwards.
GAGAAAGTAAAATTGAAAGTTTTGAGAGAGAAGAGAATTATAAATTTAAAGATAAAACTTGGAAGAAGAGGAAAGGAGGTAAAGGAGCGTTTTGTTGAGAGAGGAAGAAAAGAGGTGGAATGGAAGGGAATTGTTGTAAGCAATTTAAATGAGGAGTTAAGGAGGTTTTTTTCAATTCCAGATGATGTTGATGGTGTTGTTGTTATAAGAATAAAAGAGGGGTCTTTTGGTGAGATGGCAGGCCTTTTGAAAGGAGATTTGATAAGGGGAATAAATCAGAGAGAGATTTCAGATATTGAGGATTTTAAGGAGGTTACAAAAAGGATTGATACAAAGGAAGGGGTTGTTTTTGATATTATAAGGAGAGGAGAACCACTTTATTTAAGTGTGATTGGTGAATAGATTTAAGAGAATATTATTTTTTCTCTTTCTTACACTGGTAGCAGTTCTCATAGATGTTAAACTTTATAGAATTAAACTCTAT
>QMOP01000143.1 GCA_003650255.1 Caldisericota bacterium | reverse complement strand
GAATAAAACAAGAGTTTGATGAATATTTATTAAAGAAAAAAGAAGAGATACAAAAGGAGTTTGATATAATGAAGCAGGATTTAAGGAGTGAAAAATGAAAAAAAAGGACATTGTCAGCATTCTTGATTTAACAAAGGAAGAGATTCTAACAATCTTTAAGATGACCGAAAAACTCAAAAAGAATCCATTTGAAGAGACACTTAAAGGAAGAACTCTTGGAATGATTTTTAATAAACCATCAACAAGAACAAGGGTAAGCTTTGAAGTTGCAATGACCCAACTTGGAGGTCATGCAATATACATGAATTCTGCAGACCTCCAGTTGAGAAGAGGAGAAACAATATCTGATACAGGAAAAACTCTATCAAGATATCTTGATATTATAATGATAAGAACATTTGATCACAACGATGTAGTTGAACTTGCTTCTTCCACTACGATTCCAGTTATAAATGGGCTCACTGACCTTTTACATCCATGTCAGGTTCTTTCAGATATTTTTACAATAATTGAAAAGAAAAACACCTGTCTGCCTGACAGGCAGGAAAAAGTAGATGATTTTAACTTTCAGGATTTAACAATAGTTTTCGTTGGAGATGGCAATAATGTTTGTAATTCATTTATAAATGCTCAGAAAATTTTAAAATTTAACCTCATCGTTTCAACTCCTGAAAAATACAAACCAGAACTTCTTGAGAGTAATAAAGATGTTAAATGGGTTGAAGATCCCTTTAAAGCAGTTGAGGATGCTGATATAATTTATACAGATACATGGACTTCAATGGGAAAAGAAGAGGAAAGAGATGAAAGGTTAAAAGTTTTTAAAAAGTATCAGGTAAATAAAAAACTTCTTGAAAATGTGAAAAAGAAACATTTTGTAATGCATTGCCTTCCAGCAAAAAGGGGAGAGGAAATAACTGATGATGTAATTGATGGAGAAAGTTCAATTGTCTTTGATCAGGCAGAAAATCGTCTTCATGTTCAGAAAGCAATAATAAAATTTTTGCTTGGATATGAATGAAGTTGAACTATTAAAAGAAACAGTTAAAACACTTGAAAAAAGGGATAAAGCAATAACAGAAATTTCATCACTTCTACAATTTCTTTCAAATAAAGAAAAGGTTATTGAGGGAGCAAGAAAAATCATAAAAGAAACGATTCCATCTGAAGAGGTTGTTATAATGTTAATTGATGAAAAAACTGGTGAATTTCTTTTTTATCCCGAAAAAGAAGAAAATAAAATCACTGAGAAAGAAGAAAGATACTATAGAGAAATCTCAAACTATTACAGTATCTTTAAAAAAGGAGAAGAAATAGATTCAGAAAATAAACCTGAAATTATTCTTCCAATTAAAAGGGGTAATTCAATAATTGGTGCTGTTGGAGTTTTTAATTCAAAACACTTCAGATACTCTTTACTACATGTTAAACTTGTAAAAAGCATTTTAGAATGTTTTAAAAATATTCTTGAAAATGCGGTATTACTTTCAAAACTTGAAAATGAAATTTCAAAAATGAATTATCTTTTAAGACTTCAAAGAGAACTATTTCTTATAAAAGATAAAGATAAACTTCTTTCAAGAATTGCAGAAGAAGGAAGGAAACTTATTGATGCAGAAGGTTGCTCAATACTTTTAAAGAAAGAGGAAGGAAAACTTGAATTTGTTGCTGTAAGTGGTGGAAAAGAGGAACTTAAAGGAAAGGAAATAGATGACGATAAAGGAATAGCAGGAATATCATTTAAGGAAGGAAGACCTGTTATGGTGAATGATGTGGAAAAGGATGAACACTTTGATTCTTCTATTGACCAGCAGACAGGATTTATAACAAGAAATATTGCATGTTGCCCCCTTAAAAGAGATTCTGATTGTTTAGGTGTTATTGAGTGTGTGAATAAAATTGAGGGAAGGAATTTTACGACAGATGACCTTATGCATCTTGAACTTCTTTCAGAAATTACAGTCATTCTTCTTGAAACACTTAAATGAGAAAGTTTACATTTAAAGGTGGAGTCCATTTAGAAGAAAATAAATTAACAAAAGATGAACCAATTAAGAAACTGGATTACCCTTCTCTATTTGTAATTCCGTTGTTACAACATATAGGAAAACCTGCAAAACCTGTTGTAAATAAAAATGATAAAGTTTTAAGATTTCAGATTATTGCTGAAAAGGAGGGAATGATTTCAGCAAATATACATTCTCCTGTTTCAGGAAAAGTAATTGATATAAAAAAATATATTACCTGTTCTGGAGAAAAAGTTGAATCAATATTTATTGAGAATGATGGTGAATATAAATCTTTTGAATATGAAAAGATTGACCCTCAGAAAGTTAATTCAAAAAAACTTCTTGAAAGAATAGCAGAAGCAGGAATAGTTGGACTTGGCGGAGCATGTTTTCCAACCCATGTAAAACTCTCTCCACCACATAAAATAGATACATTTATTGTAAATGCATGTGAATGCGAACCTTATCTTACAGTTGACCATAGACTTCTTTTAGAAAGAACAGATGAATTAATTGAAGGAATAGAAATTGTATTGAAAATCCTCAATATCAAAAAGGCAATAATTGGTATTGAAGATAATAAAATTGATGCATATGAAAAGTTATCTGAGAAATTACCAAAAAATATTGAAATAGCACTTTTGAAAACTAAGTATCCTCAGGGAGGGGAAAAACAACTTATAAAGGCAATCCTTGACAGAGAAGTTCCACCTGGCGGAGTTCCGTATGAGGTTGGAGTTGTTGTTCATAATGTTGGAACGGTTCTTGCAATAAGGGATGCTGTTTATGAAGGAAAAACACTTGTTGAAAGAGTTTTTACTGCTTCAGGATATGTAAGAAAAGCAGGAAACTATATTGCACCAATAGGTATGAAACTAAAAGATATAATTTCCCAACTTGGTGGAATACCGGAATTTATAAATAAAATTGTTATTGGTGGTCCTATGATGGGAGTAGCTATTTCATCATTAGAAGTTCCCTTTACAAAATCTGTAACAGGAATTCTTTTTCTGGAGAATCTTAAAAAGGAAGAATATGAGTGTATCAGATGTTCAAGATGTGTTGATATCTGTCCCATGAATCTTCTTCCAACAGAAATTTATAGAAAAGTAAAGAAGAAAGACTATATTAATCTTAAAAACCTCTATCCAGAGGATTGCATTGAGTGTGGAAGTTGTTCATATGTTTGTCCTTCTAAAATAGAACTTATTCAATACATTAAACTCGCCAAAATTCTTGCAAAATGAAATGTAAAGTTTGCGGAAAAAAGATAAAAGGACGGGGCTATACTTTAAAATTGATAAGTTATTATCCATACAGAAAGACAGATATAAAAATAGAGAATATTGGAGTTGATATAAATAAAGAAATTAAAAAACTTATAAACTTAGTTAAAAAAAGGAGAAAAAAGGAGATTGAGGAGGATATTGTAAAATTTTTTAAAGCAAAAATCTGCTATGATTGTCACAAAAATCTTTCTATTGAAAGTTTAAAATGAAGGTAAAATTTCAAGGCAGAATTACTGAAATTGATAAAAAAAGTTTAACTGTAAAGGAACTTCTAAAAATTTTGAATTTAAGTTCAACAACAGTAATTGTTTTAAAAGACGGAGAAATTGTTACAGAAGACGAAATATTAAAAGAAGAAAATGAAATTGAAATAATATCTGCAATCTCAGGCGGAACTTT
>QMOP01000142.1 GCA_003650255.1 Caldisericota bacterium | reverse complement strand
TGTTCCAAGAAGAACAATCCCTGCAAATAATACAAATAATGCTCCACCTTTTTCTAAAATAGAAGAAATTATAAGAAATTTGCTTCCAAAGCCCATAAAAGGAGGCAGCCCTATTAGAGAAAATGCACCTATGGTAAATCCTAAAGAAGTTAGAGGCATTTCCCTCCCTATTCCTTCAAGAGATGATATTTCCATTGTCCCTGTTCTGTAAATCATATAACCTGCTGCAAGAAAAAGGAGTGATTTGGAAAAAGCATGAGTTATAATTTGAAAAAGACCTCCTTCTATACTATGTGATGTTGCTAAACTGATTGCAAATAAAATTAATCCCATTTGTCCAATGCTTGAGTAAGCAAGCATTCTTTTTATATTTTTCTGGCTGAATGCTGATAACTCTCCAATTAAAAGAGTAAGAAGTCCTAAAAGAAGAAGAAAATATAAAATGCTGGATATTCCAAAAATAGTAAAGATAATCCTTGCAATTCCATAAATCCCTATTTTTATTGCAATACCAGATAATATTGCACTTATTGTTGAAGGTGCAGAAGAATGTGCATCTGGAAGCCATGCATTCAATGGAAATATGGCTGCTTCTATTCCAAATCCAGTGATGAAGAGAATTAGAGGTAAAAATAAATACATCTGGGATACTGAGTTGATATTTTTAGCAATATCAGCCATATTCAATGTTCCGAATTTCCCATAAAGAAAAGCAATTCCTATTAAGACAAAAGAGGAACCTATAGAACCCTGAATTAAATATTTAACAGATGATTCCACTGCTGGTTTTTCTCCTAAATAAGCTACAAGGGCATAAGAAGAGATACATAAAATTTCATAAAAAACAAAAAGGTTAAATATATCTCCTGTAAGAACAACACCAGTCGCTCCTGTAAGAAGTAAAAGATAAAGTATATGGTATCTATCCCCATCTCTTATGTAATTAATTCCATATATTGAAACAAGAAAACCTACCAGGGCAATTAAGGCAGAAAATAAAATCCCTACTGGACCAGCAAACAAACTTATACAAAAAGGAGGAGGGAATCCACCTAAGGAAATAACTAATGGTTTATTAAGAACTACTGGCATTAAACCAATTGAGACAATAAAGTTAAAAAGCATGGATAAAGGAGGAATAAATTTAACTATCTTTCTTGAAATAAGCGAAAACAGTGGAATAGAGAAAGCAAATCCTAAAGGAACAATAATTAAAAATACTGGATTTACCATTTCTGCTCCTTTATCTTTCTTATGTCTAATGTCCCATAAAACTGATAAATTCTTATACTTAAAGAAAGAGCCATTGCCAAAACTGCCAATCCAATAACAATTGCTGTAAGAATAAGTGCCTGAACAACAGGGTCAACCATATTTTGAGGATTGAGGTCTGGTTTTGAAAAAATTGGTGCTGTTGCTTTTCTTACATATCCAATTGTTATAAATAAAAGGTTAATTCCAGTATCCATAATATTAAGCCCTATTATCATTTTAATAAGGTTATGTTTAGTCATTAAAATAAAAAGTCCGATGAATATTAAGCCGAAAGAACCAATATAATAAATGTTGTTAAATAAAAAATTCATCAACTTTCCTCCATTAAATTATCAATTATTCCAGAAATTTCTGCTCCAACTTTAAAGCCAATTGCGATATATATTATGGGAATAATACCTCCACTTAAAAGAGTTCCTGCTGTCCCTTTTGGTAAAAAATTGAAAAGAAAATATCCTCCTGCAATCAATCCGGAAATTCCTATAAGTATAAATACCAGTCCACCAAGAGATTCTGCTACCTTAAATTTCTTTTCGTTAATCCTTTTTTCATAACAACCTAAGTATTTCAACAAAAAAGCAGAAGCAATTATAGCCCCTCCCTGAAATCCACCTCCAGGACTTAAATGTCCATTTAAGAATATATAAGAACCAAAAAGTAAAATAAAGGGAAATAAGAACTTACAACCAGTTGAAAGAATGGAACTTGAAGGAGTAAGTTTTTTTTCTGTTTTTCTTGTAATTGTTGATAGAATAGCCATCAAGCCAATAGCACCTATAAAAAGCACAGTAACTTCACCAAGAGTATCCATACCTCTGTAATTTAAAACGACTGAAGTTACTATATTCACAGCCCCTGTTTGCTCTATACCATTGTTAATATAATATTTCCCAACTTTTGTTTTAGAAATCCCAAAAGGAATTTTTGAAATGGAAGAAAGAACAGCAAAAGATAAAATAAAAAGTAATATAATAGCAATTATTTTTCTCATTCTTTCCTCTCCGTTCTTCTTATTGTAATAACAAAAATTGCTGTAACCAGTGCTGCTCCAATTGATGCTTCTGCCATAGCAACATCCGGTGCCTGTAAAGTGTAAAAAAGTATTGCAGTTATTAAACTAACAAGACCTGAAGCAATTACTGCATTTAATAAATCAATAGAAATACAGGCAAAAATCGCTGAAGCCAGCATAACAAAAACTAAAAAAGTAATAACAAAAATCATAAATTCTCCCTGTATTCATCAAACTCTTTACTTTTATCTACCACACTTCCATCATATAACTTAACACCAATTTTTCTTGATGCCCTTCCTAAAGCGTGATTTGATATAGGATTTGTTAAAAGAATAAAAATAGAAATAATCAATGTTTTCCAGAACCATTCTGGTTCCATTATTCCCACCCCAACTATTGTGAAAAAAGACCCAAGTGTTGTGCATTTAGTCCCTGCCTGCAATCTATTATAAACATCAGGTAATCTCCATATTCCTAAACTTCCCAGGAAAAGAAATATTACTCCAATCCCAGTAATGATTATTCCTATAAAATACATTTACACTCCTTTCTCAAGAAATCTTGCTATGGCAACTGAACCAACAAAAGTTAAAACAGCATAAACTAAAGAAACATCTAAATAAACTTTCCTTCCAAATATGTACCCCAATAGAACAAGTAGAGCAGTTGTAACTGTTGAAAGAGTATCCAGTGCAACTGCTCTATCAGAAGGAGTTGGACCTTTAAGCATTCTTAAAAAACAGAGGAAAATTCCTCCACTTATAACCGTAAGAAAAATTAATTTTACCATTTTAAAATCTCTATATATAGATAATATAATATATCACTCAAAAAAATTTTTTCAACTTATCATCCCAATTATTTCTCTTGCTATTTTACTTATCACTTTATAGCAAACCTGTGTTCTATCTCTTCTCCCTTTAATTATCCCAGCATTTTTCAAAATCCTTAAGTGTTGAGAAACTGTAGATTGAGGCAATTTTAAAATTTTCTGAATTCCAGAAACATTACACTCATTCTTAATAAGTCCTTCAATAATCTGCAAACGGACTGGATGAGACAATGCTTTTAAAATCTCACTTATTTTTTCATATTTATTCATTCAAATATCACCCTTAAAAATTTTTCAAATCTTTCTCCCACAATTTCTGTTGCTTCTTTCAAATCAGAAGATTTAACATATATCCAGTGAATGAGTAACTTGTCTCCTATTATATCAAGAGTAAATGTTCCTGGAGTTAATGTAATTGAATTTGCAAGAATCAATTTTGCTATATTCTTCTTTAAATTTGTTTTTATAACTACAATTCCGGGTTTTATCGGCATTCCTGGATGAATAACTCTATAAGCAACATCTAAATTTGCCTTTATTATTTCCTTAAAAAGCACAAAAATATACAGAATAAAATAGAAAATCCTTTTTAAACTTACTGGCGGAAGTCCAATTG
>QMOP01000141.1 GCA_003650255.1 Caldisericota bacterium | reverse complement strand
ATATTGCATTACATTTTTAAGGGAAGGTTAAGATTTGTAAATATTGAGGATATTTTGAATTTGATTGAAAAGAAAGAGGGAAAAGGAAAGATTTTACTTCCTCTTGGAATGGAAATTTTAAGAAGTGGTGATACTGTTTTAATAAAGGATAGAGAAAAAGAAGAAAGAAGAGAAGAGATTTCTTACACTTTAAAGAAAGGTGAGAGTATGTATCTTGATTATTTTGATATACTTGTATACTCAAAGAGAATAAAGAAAGGTTTAATTGATTTTTCCCTTTCTCCATTTCAAAAAATTTATGTTGATGGAAAGTATTTTAAGTATTTTATTGTCAGAACAAGGAAGAAAGGTGATAGAATAAGGATTGATAGAGTTGGGGAGAAGAAATTGAAGGATTTTTTTATTGATGAAAAGATTCCAAGATGGGAAAGGGATAGGATACCTTTATTTGAGATAAACGGAAAGATTGTCTGGGTTTATCCTTACAAGAGAAGCTCTGATTTTAAAATAAAAGATTCCACAGAGGAGGTTATAGAAATTGGAGTTGCATCCTGATATAAAAGAGGTAATTTTAAGTGAGGAAAAAATAAGAAAAAGGGTGAGGGAGCTTGCTGAACAGATTTCAGAGGATTATAAAGGGAAGACACCTGTTCTTGTTTCTGTTTTAAAAGGGAGTGTGATATTCCTTTCAGACCTTTTAAGGTTTATGAAAATAAATCCAAAAATTGATTTTATAGGTGTTTCATCCTATCAGGGAAAGACACAGACGACAGGAGAGGTTCGTCTTGTGATGGACCTTAAAGACCCTATTTATGGAGAGGATGTTATAATTGTTGAAGATATTGTGGATACTGGACTTACTCTTGAATATTTAAGAGAAAACCTTCTTACAAGAAAACCTTCCTCACTTAGAATATGCGTTCTTCTTGATAAAATTGAAGCAAGGAAAGTGGATGTTCCAATTGATTATAGAGGATTTGTAATTCCGAATAAGTTTGTTGTTGGATATGGACTTGATTATGATGAAAGATACAGAAATATTCCTTATATTGGAGTTTTAAAGGAGGAGGTTTATAAGAGATGAATAAATTTGGAAGGGGCATAGCATTCTGGATTGTTATCCTTTTACTTATTCTTTACTTCAATTATCTTTCAAATTTAAGAGGAAGGATTGAGGATATCTCCTATTCAAGATTTAAGGAACTTTTGAGAAATGAACAACTAATAAAGGTTGAAGTAGGAGATGAGACAATAGAAGGTGTTTACAGGACCGAATCTGGAGAGAAAAAGAGGTTCAGAACAACAATATTGAATGACCCGACACTTGTTAAAGAACTTGAAGAGCATGATGTTCTTTTTACAGCAAAAAAATCAAACAGGTTCTTAAGTGCTTTCTTTTTTAATTTTGGTCCTTTTATTTTAATAATTCTTGTCTGGTATCTGATTGCAAGGTCAATGAGGGTTGGTGGAAGAGAGGCGCTTTCTTTTGGTAAATCCCGTGCAAGGGTTCATATGGATATGAAAGGGAGATATACATTTAAGGATGTTGCTGGATGTGATGAGGCAAAAGAAGAGTTGATGGAGATAGTAGAGTTTTTGAAAGACCCAAAGAAATTTCAACGACTTGGAGGAAGGATTCCAAAAGGTGTCTTATTATATGGACCTCCTGGAACAGGAAAAACACTCCTTGCTAAAGCAGTAGCAGGTGAAGCAGGTGTTCCATTTTTTTCTGTCTCTGGAAGTGAATTTGTTGAGATGTTTGTTGGAGTTGGTGCTGCAAGGGTGAGGGACCTTTTTGAAAAAGGAAGAAAGCATGCTCCTTGTCTATTATTTATAGATGAGATTGATGCTGTTGGAAGGCAGAGGTTTGCAGGTATTGGTGGTGGACATGATGAAAGAGAGCAGACATTGAATCAACTTCTTGTTGAAATGGATGGATTTGATACAAGGGAAGGAGTGGTTTTAATTGCTGCAACAAACAGACCTGATGTTCTTGACCCAGCATTACTCCGACCTGGAAGGTTTGATAGAAGAATCCATGTTCCTCCTCCTGATATAAAAGGGAGGGAAGCAATTTTAAAGATTCATGCAAAAAAGATAAAACTTTCTCCAAATGTTGATTTAAGTATTATTGCAAGAAGAACACCTGGATTTGTTGGTAGTGATCTGGAAAATTTAATAAATGAGGCAGCACTTCTTGCTGCAAGGAAGAATAAAAATGCAGTTGAAATGGATGACCTTGAAGAGGCAATTGATAGGGTTCTTGCAGGTCCTGAAAGAAAATCAAGGGTAATTTCAGAAAGGGAAAAAAAGATTGTTGCTTATCATGAGGCAGGACATGCTCTTGTTGCATATCTTATTCCTGATACAGATCCAATTCATAAAATTTCAATAATTCCAAGAGGGCCAGCACTTGGTTATACATTACAGCTTCCAACAGAGGATAGGTATTTATCTACAGAAAGAGAATTAAAAGCAAAGATAACTGTTCTACTTGGTGGAAGGGTTGCAGAGGAACTTGTTTTTAAGGAAATTACAACAGGAGCACAGAATGACCTCTTACAGGCAACAAAGATTGCTCACAGAATGGTTACAAGTTACGGAATGAGTAAGAGACTTGGTTCAATCACATTTAAGGATGAGAATGGTCAGGTTTTTCTTGGAAGGGATTTATTGAAGATGAAAGAGTATAGTGAAAAAACTCAAGAATTGATTGATAAGGAGATAAAGAGACTTGTTGAAATGGGAAAAAGAAGGGCAAGGTTGATTCTTATGAATAATTTTGATAAACTGAAAAAACTTGCAGAGGCATTGATGGAAAGAGAGGTTCTTGAAGCAGATGAGGTAAAGGAAATTTTGGAGGGAGGAAATAAGGATGAAGAGAATAAAGGAAATAAGGAGAATGAGGAAAATAAAGAGGATAAGTAATAAAAAATTTTTGAAACCGTTATATTTATTTGTATACAAAGCTTAGAGGAGGGAATTATGAGGAAAATTATTATTCTTTTTTGTGGTTTCTGGATTGTTAGTTTTTGTTTTGCTGATTCAAAAGAGTTTAGCGGTTTTGTTCATTTTAGGTTTTCTTCTGGAGAGAATGAAAATGATTCTTTTCTTATAAAACGGGCGAGGTTGAAATATTTGAGGAAAATTGATGAAAAATTCAGTTACAAGCTCCAAATTGATGTTTTAAAGGAACCTGCTTTACTTGATGCTGTTTTGGAATATAAGTATTCAAATTTGTTTAAGCTGATCATTGGACAATTCAAGATCCCCATAAGTGCTGAAGCACTTACTCCAGCAATAAAACAGGATCTAATAGAGAAGTATCTCTTTATAACCCAGATATTTCCTTCCTGTTGTAGGGATATTGGAGTTATGGCTAAGGGAGTGTTTAAGAAAATAAGGTATTTAGCAGGGGTTTTTAATGGTAATGGAATGAACAAGCCAAATAATGATGATAGATATCTTTATGTTCTTCGATTTGAAAGGGAATTTTTTTCACTTCTGAAAACAGGAATCAGTTTTGCATACTCCCATGAAATTTTTGGTAAAACAGTTAATTTTGCACCATATAAAAAAAGAGTATTACAGGGAGATTTTGAATTTAAAAGAAAAAATGTTTTTCTTAAATTTGAAGGTATCATTTGTTGTTATCTACCCGATGATCCTAAAATTACAAGTATAGAAGCACAGTCTTTTGGTATTACAGGAGGTCTTTTTTTAATTCCTCAGAAACTACAGATAGTCACAAGATTTGAAAAATACGACCCAAACAAAAGT
>QMOP01000140.1 GCA_003650255.1 Caldisericota bacterium | reverse complement strand
TCTTTGAAAGAAGATAATAAGTTAATCCATGAAAAGAACATTTGATGCAATTGTTGTTGGTGGTGGTCATGCAGGAATAGAGGCATCATCCAGTTTAAGCAGGATGGGAGTAAATACACTTCTCATAACAAAACATCTCGATTTTATAGGTTATATGTCCTGTAATCCTGCTGTTGGAGGTCTTGCAAAGGGACATCTTGTAAGAGAGATTGACGCTCTTGGCGGAAGAATGGCTGAAATTACTGATAGAACTGCAATTCAATATAGAATTTTAAACAGGAGTAAAGGAATTGCTGTAAGGAGTTTAAGGGCACAGGTTGATCGACTTTCTTATAGGGTTTTAATGAAAAAAGTTCTTGAAAATGAAAAGAATTTGAAACTTTTTCAGAGCGAGGTTGCCTCAATTATTGTAAAAGGGAAAAAGGCAGTAGGTGTTAAAATAAAGACAGGTGAGGAGTTTTATTCAAAAGTGGTTATTTTATGTCCTGGAACATTTTTAAATGGAAGAATCCATGTTGGTTTTGTCTCTTTCCCTGGTGGAAGATTTGGAGAGACCGCTTCAATTGAACTTGCAAACAATTTAAAGGAACTCGGTTTTAGAATTATGAGTTTTAAAACAGGAACATGTGCTCGGCTTGATGGTAAGAGTATTGATTTTAAAAAACTTGAAGTGCAGGAGGGAGATACTGATTATTATCCATTTTCATTTTCAGGGAAAAAGTATTTGAAAAAGCAGATTCCTTGTTATATAACATATACAAATAAAGAAACACATAAAATAATCCTTGACAATCTTGATAAATCACCTCTTTATACAGGAATTATAAAGTCAACAGGAGTAAGATACTGCCCTTCAATTGAGGATAAGGTTGTTAAATTTTGTGATAAGGAAAGGCATCAGGTTTTTCTTGAACCAGAAGGAAGGGGAACTTTTGAATTTTATCCAAATGGTTTAAGCACCTCTTTACCGATAGAAGTGCAGGAAAAGTTTTTAAGAACAATTCCAGGGCTTGAAAATGCTACAATTTTAAGACCCGGTTATGGAATAGAGCATCTTGTTGTTGATCCCACTCAAGTTTATCCAACACTTGAGACAAAGATTATTGAAAACCTTTTTCTTGCAGGGCAGATTAATGGAACAACAGGATATGAAGAGGCAGCAAGTCAAGGTTTAATAGCAGGAATAAATGCTGGTTGTAAAATTTTAGGACTTTCTCCACTAATTTTAAAAAGAAGTAATTCTTATATAGGTGTTTTGATAGATGACCTGACAACAAAAGGAACAAATGAACCATACAGGATGTTTACATCCCGTGCAGAATACAGATTGCTTTTAAGGGACGGAAATGCTGATTTAAGACTTACTGAGTTTGGATATAGGTATGGACTGGTAAGTAGGAAGAGGTTTGAAGAGGTTAAAAGATTGAAGGAGAGAATTCATGAGTTAAAAGAGAAATTTGAAAACACATTCATTACTCCTTCAAAGAAAGTAAATGATACTCTTACAAAAATTGGAACAAAGCCGATAAAAAAGAAAGAATCCCTTGCTTCATTACTTAAAAGACCTGAATTAAATATTGAAAAAATTTTAGAAGTTTTTAAAATTGATGGATATGAGGAGAGGGTAAAGGAAGAGGTTGAGTATCTTATTAAGTATGATGGTTTTTTGAAAAGGCAGGAGGAAGAGATAAGAAAACTTGAGGAGATAGAGAATATAAGGATTCCAGAGAATTTTTCATATAGGGATATTCCAGGACTTTCAAATGAGATAAAGGAAAAACTTGAGAAGATTAAACCAAGGACACTTGGTATGGCTTCAAGAATTCCCGGAGTAACTCCAAGTGCAATTTCAATTTTGATGATTTATTTGAAAAGATGAAAGAGAAAAAGAATATTGAAAAGGTTCCTGAAGAGGTAATAAAGGTTTTAAGTGGGGATGTTTCTGAGGAGGAGAGAAGACTTCTTTCACCAGATGTAAAAAAGATTGAGGATGAGAAACAGGGAAAATTTTATTCAAGTATAATTTATTATCTTACAGGGCTTGAATTTGATGAGGAAGAAGCAAAACACTACTGGGGAGAGATTTTGAAACATAAATATTTTATGAGTGAGAAGATGGGAAGAAATGTTGGAGTGAGGGTTGCTGCTCTTGATTATTTTATGAATGTAAAGAAGATGCTTGAAGCAGTAACATTTGTTGATGTTAATAAATTTTCAGAGTTGGATATACAGGCAAAGTATGATAAACTTACGAGGCTTTATAATAGAAGAGCACTTGATGATATTTTTCAGGAGATTATTGAAAAAGCAAAGAGCAGTGATTTTCCTGTTTCTCTTTCCATGGTGGATATAGATAATTTTAAACAGTTTAATGATAATTACGGACATCTTGCAGGTGATACGCTTTTGTATGAGGTTGCAAAGATTCTTAAAGAGGTTTCAAAAAATAATTCCGGTTATGCTTTTAGATATGGTGGAGAAGAGTTTTTACTTATTTTCCCTGAAAAAAATAAAGAGGAGTGTTTCAAAATATGTGATGAGATGAGAAGAAAAATAGAGAGTTTACAGTTTTTTGAGTTTAAAAATATTACAATCTCCTGTGGGATTTCTGAGTATCCTTCAGAGGGAGAAAAACTTGAGGATTTAATAAAGGTTGCAGACAACAGATTGTATAAGGCAAAGAGAGAAGGGAAAAATAGGGTTATTTTTCAATAAACTCTTTGAAATCCTCTGGAATATCTGTTGAAAGTGAAATTTTTTCTTTTGTTTCAGGATGAATGAATTCAAGTTTATATGAGTGTAACATGGTTCTTGGAAAAAATTCCCTCTTTCCATATATTGGGTCTCCTGCAACAGGAAATCCAATATGTGAAAGATGAACTCTAATTTGATGAGTTCTTCCTGTTTTAGGATAAACCTCAAGAAGGGTATAATTTCCAATATAATCAAGAACCTTATACTCAGTTATTGCCATTCTTGAATTTTCTTTATATGGAACAACATCAAATTTTTTTCTATCAAGTGGATTTCTCTGTAAGGGTGCCTCAATCCTACCTGTTTCATTAAACATTTTTCCTTTCACAATTGCAAGATAGACCTTTTTAACTGTTCTTTCCTTAAACTGTTTCTGTAAGAAAACCTGTGCCTTTTTATTTTTACATGCTATAATGAGCCCTGATGTTTCTTTATCTAACCTGTGAACGAGATAAATTCCAGGATATTTATATGAAAGTGCTTGAAGAAGTGTGCCAGAATAGTTTCCACATGCAGGATGGACGACCATAAAAGGAGGTTTATCAACAGCCACAATAGATGAATCCTCATAAATTATAGGAACATCAATCTTTTCCTTTTTTATCTCTTTATAGGGAGGAGGAACAATTTTTATTGTGATTGAATCATTTTCTTTTACATGATAATCCTTTTCAAAAATTATTTTTTCATTAATTTTGAGATTTCCTTCACTTATTAAGTATTGAATGAAAGACCTTGAATATTCAGGTATTTTCTCTTTTAGATAAGTATCAACTCTTTTTCCGCTATTTTCCTTTTCTACCCTGAAGGTTCTTTCTTCCATAAGAAACTTAATAAAATTATTGCACCACCTATTGTTATGTATGTATCTGAAAGATTAAAAACAGGCCAGATTCTAAAATCTATGAAATCAATAACATAACCATATATGATTCTATCAATTATATTTCCAATAGCACCTGCAAGAATTAGTATAAGAGAAAGTTTTAAATATTTTTGTTTTTCTTTTATAAGAAGGTAGAAAAAAAGGATTGAAATTAAGATATTAAGAATTAGAAAAAATATATTTTT
>QMOP01000139.1 GCA_003650255.1 Caldisericota bacterium | reverse complement strand
AATCCTTGTTGAGATTGAAGATATAAATTCAATTCTTGGAAATTTAGAGGATGAGTTTGATTTAAGAGATGATGAGATAAACTCAATTTATGAAAGAATTGACCAGATTTATTCATTAAAATACAAATACGGAGATGATCCTTATGAATATAAAAGAAAAAAAGAGAATGAACTCAGGGAACTTTTAAGTAAGAAAAAGGAGTTTGAGAGATTGAAAAAGGATTTAGAAAAATATGAAAATGAAATAAGGAAAAAATCAGATTTTATTCATAAGGAAAGGATTAAAGCAAAGAAGGATTTTGAGAAAAAGGTTAAAGAGGAGTTAAGTTCTATTGGAATGAAGGATGTTGAGTTTGTTGTAAAAATTGAAAGGAAAGAGATTTCATCCACAGGATATGACAGGGTTGAGTTTTATATAAGAACAAATCCAGGAGAGAGTTTAAAACCACTTAAAGAGGTGGCATCAGGTGGAGAAAAATCAAGGATACTTTTATCAATAAGAAATGCTATAAGAGGTGAGTTGACAAGGGTTGTAATATTTGATGAAATAGACCAAGGGTTAAGTTTTGCTGCTGCAAAGAATGTCGGGAGGAAACTTAAGGAGTTGAGTAAGAAAAATCAACTTATTGTAATAACTCATCTTGCCTCAATAGGAGCATTTGCAGATACACATTTTTCTGTTAGGAAGAGGAAAAAGGGAGACTCTGTTAAGGTTGAGGTTATTGAGGTAAAGGAAGAGGAGAGATTAAAGGAGATTGGAAGGATGATGTTTGGGAAATATGATGATGGAATTAAGAGGCAGGTATTGAATTTTTTAAGTGAAGTAAAGTGAGTAGAGTTTTAAGGATAAATGAAGATTTTTGTAAAAGTTGCTCCCTTTGTATAAAGTACTGTCCAAAGGGGTGTCTTTCATTTAAAGAAAATTTTAACAAAAAGGGATATCATCCAGTTAAATGGAACCCTCAAAAATGCAATTTCTGTGGTATATGTTATATTGTGTGTCCAGATAATGTGATTGAGATTGTAGAGAATAGCAAATAGCGAATAGCAAATGGCGAATGGCAGGTAGGAGAGAAAATGAGAAGGTTGTGGAAAGGAAATTATGCTCTTGTTGAAGGAGCAATAGCAGGTGGATGTGAGGCATATTTTGGTTATCCAATAACACCGCAGAATGAGGTTACAGAGTATATGAGTGTTAGAATGAGGGAACTTGGCAGAGTATTTTTACAGGCAGAAAGTGAACTTGCTGCAATAAATATGGTTTTTGGTGCAGCATTAACAGGAAAAAGAGTAATGACAACATCCTCTTCTCCCGGAATATCTTTGATGCAGGAGGGAATTTCATATCTTGTTGGATGTGAACTTCCATGTGTAGTTGTTAATGTTCAGAGAGGTGGTCCAGGACTTGGAAATATTCAGGGTGCTCAGGGAGATTATTTTCAGGCAGTAAAAGGTGGAGGACATGGAGATTACAAACTTTTTGTTCTTGCTCCTTCAACAGTTCAGGAGATGTATGAGATGACAAAAAAAGCATTTAATATTGCTTTTAAATACAGAAATCCAGTGATGATTTTAACAGATGGAGTTCTTGGTCAGATGATGGAGCCAGCAGAGATAGAAGAAAGTGTAAAGTGTAAAGGTCAAAGTGTAAGGGAGATTGAGGATTTGGGTTGGAATTTAACAGGATGTAAAGGTAGAGTTCCAAGATTTATAAGGTCTCTTTTAATGGGAGAAGGAGAATTAGAGGATCATAATTATAAACTTCAGGAGAAATTTTTAAAGATGAAAGAGGATCTTGATTATGAAGAGGAAGGAGCAGAAGATGCGGATGTTATTCTTATTGGATATGGACTCTGTGCAAGGATAAATTTTGAAGTATATACTACCTTGAGGAAGAAGGGTTTAAAAATAGGTTATTTAAGGCCAAAGACACTTTATCCGTTTCCTGAGAGAAGAATAAGAGAACTTGCTAGAAGAAAAAAGAAATTTCTTGTTGTTGAGATGTCCTGCGGTCAGATGGTGGAGGATGTAAAACTTTCTGTAAATGGAGAAAGTGAAGTTTATTTTTATGGAAGACCTGGAGGAGGAGTTCCGGAAGTGGAAATGATAATAAATAAGATAGAGGAGATTATAAGATGAAATTCAAAATACCGGAGAGTTTAAAACCTGTTCCAAATCACTACTGCCCTGGTTGTGGACATGGAATAATCCACAGAATTATGGCAGAGGCGATAGATGAACTTGGAATAAGGGAAAAAGTTATTGCAATTGCTCCTGTTGGTTGTGCTGTTTTTGGATACTTTTACTGGAATTTTGATACTGCTGAAGCAGCACATGGAAGACCTCCTGCAGTTGCAACCGGAATTAAAAGGGTTTTACCTGACAGGATTGTTATAACGTATCAGGGAGATGGTGATTTAGCAGCGATTGGTGGAAATGAACTTCTTCATTCGGCAAACAGAGGAGAAAATATTACTATTTTATTTGTTAATAATGCATGTTATGGTATGACAGGTGGACAGATGGCTCCAACAACACCTCTTGGATATAGAACAACAACAACAGTAAATGGAAGAGTAATTGATGACGGATATCCTTTAAAGGTTTGTGAATTGATAAAGGATTTAGAGGGTGTTGGATACTGTGAGAGAGTTTCGGTTGAGGATCCCAGAAATATTATGAAGGCAAAAAAGGCAATAAAGAATGCTTTAAAGTGTCAGATTGAAAAAAAAGGTTTTTCACTTGTTGAATTTCTTTCAATGTGTCCAACTGGCTGGAGGGTTTCACCAGTTGAGGCAATTGAGGTTGTTAAAAGGATGAAAGAGGTTTTTCCAATAGGAGTTTTCAAGAGTAAATTATGAAAAGGAAAATTTTAATAAGTGGTTTTGGAGGACAGGGAATTATGGTAGCAGGGATTGTCCTTGGAGAGGCAGCAATAAAAGAAAATTTAGAGGTAACATTTTTTCCATCCTATGGTGCTGAAATGAGAGGTGGAACAGCAAACTGTAAGGTTATTATTTCAAATGAAAAGATTGGTTCTCCAAATTTTAAAAATCCTGATGTTCTTATTTCAATGAATCAGCAGTCATTTGACAGGTTTTCAAAAGATGTAAAAAAAGGAGGAATAGTTGTATTCAATAGTTCAATATGTAAAGCAGGAAATGTTAGTGGAGTAAATGTTTATGGAATTCCTGCAAATGAGATTGCTGAAAAGGTAGGTTCTCTAAAAAGTGCAAATATGGTTATTATTGGATATCTTTTAAAGATTGATGGATTTCTTGATATTGAGAAAGTTTATGATGTAATTGGTATAGTTTTCAGCAAAAAGAAGGAGTTCATAGATATAAATAAAAATGCACTTAAAGAGGGTTATAACTATGGTAAGGAAAGCAGTTTTAAGTGATGTTGAACAGATTCATAAACTGATAAAGAATGCTTCAAAAAAGGGAAATGTTCTTCCGAGGTCTGTTTTAAGTATCTGTGAAAATATAAGAGATTTTTTTGTTTTTGAAGTAAAAGGAAGGGTTATTGGGACATGTGCTCTTCATGTTGTATGGAAGGAACTTGCTGAGATAAGGTCACTTGTCGTCCTCCCGAGGTATAGAAGAAGAGGGATAGGAGGAGAACTTGTTAAAGAGGCAATAAAAGAAGCAAAGAGTATTGGAATAAAAAAGATATTTGTCCTGACAAATAATGAGAGGTTTTTTAAAAAATTTAATTTTAAAAGAGTTAAAAGGGATTCCCTTCCACATAAGATATGGATTGACTGTATAAACTGCCCAAAATTTCCTGTTTGTGATGAGGTTCCTCTTCTACTTAAAATTTAGATTTTATTAATATTCTTAAAGGAAGAGGAAGTTTATCAAGATATGGTTCTATTTCCTT
>QMOP01000138.1 GCA_003650255.1 Caldisericota bacterium | reverse complement strand
GTCCATCCTCTTCTATTTCAAGCAAACCAGAAAGAAGAAATTTTTTAAAATTGAATTCAGTGGATATTGTTGTGATTTTCTTTAATCTAAAATTTTCTATTATTCCAATATCACCTGAGGCTATGTTTTTCATTGTTATTGAATACTTGAATCTCTTTTTATAAAAGATTCCGAAATCAAAACTGAGTGCTTCTTTCTCATTTCCATATTCCAAGAAGAAGTTTTCAGTATAGGAGTCAGGTGTGTATTTTATTTTAAGTAGTTTAATATTTGCTCCAAAACTTAAGACCTCTTCAGGTGCAAAAACCTTTATCTCAGGCATTTTTCTTGAAATACTTATTAAGAAGAGTTCCTCTTTGTAGATACTGGTGTTGAATGTAAGATATGAGAATATGTAGGTATTCATTTCATTTATAGAAGGAGTAATATATGACAGTTTTGAGATTGAAATTTCAGGATTTATTAATCCCTTTATGCTTTCAGGATTACTTCTAAAAGAAAAAATGTTTGATTCAAATGATATTGAGTTGTTTTTTATGCTTATATTTGATGCTGGGTTTGAAATTCCTGAGTTTTCAATTTCAAGATTTTTAAATTCTACAAACTTATCAAGATAGGTTGAATAAAGATTAAAAATTATAATAAAAATTGAAATACTCATCTTACAATAGCCGTTAAACCTTTGTATATTTTTCCATCAACATTTATTTCATAAATGTAAACTCCGGGTTCTGCTTTATTTCCTTCTTCTGTTTTTCCATTCCATTCAGTTGAGTTTTTAATTTTTCTTATAAGTTTTCCAGAAGGAGTAAATATCTTTATTTCAATAGAATCCACTTCATTTGTAATGAACTTCAAAGATTTCAGTTCATAATTCTCTGATGAGGGGATAAAGATTGAGTTTTTAACCTCAATCAGTCCACTGGAGGATAGGTCTATATTTGATGGTGATTCAAATATTGCAAATGTTCCTGTTCTCTTTGTTTTAAAACTTATTGTATTATTTTCAGTATCTACATTTGATGAAATTGGATTCCAATTATTGGAATCAAACCAGAAGACAAGGAGTTTTGATTCATCTACTCCTGATAGGTTCTCATCAAAATATTTCAAGGTTATCTCCATATCTTTTTCAGGCGGTGTATAAGGCTGGATTTTTATTGAGTAAATTTCAACAGGAAATGAGAGTTCCGGATCTGGAAGGGATAAGTCCACGGAGTATGGATTAAGATATGAAAATTTCAAGTTTACTTTTCTTGAAAAAGTAAACTTATCAATTTTTATATAGGATTTTGTCTCATCTGTTGAGTTTAAATATATTTTCTTTTCTTCATCTGGTAAGACATCGGACTCCTTTGTGTTATTTATCTTTATTATATAGGGTTCCTCTTCTGAGCCGAAATTTTTTGTATTACCAGAAGTGTTTTTTGCAACTATCCAGTAATATATCTTTTCTCTTTCAGTATGATTTGCTGGAATTGTTGCAGTATCAATCTCAAATGGAACTTCATAGGTTTCATCTTCACCTTCAATTCTATAATAAAGTTTTTTATCAACTGTGTCATTTGAAAAGTTTGCTTTTATATAAATCTCCTTTCCAGGATAATTAAATTCTGAGACAACTTCATGAGTTATTGAAGGGAAGGAAGAAAGGAGAAATGATTTTTCTTCACTTAAGTATGACCTGTTTCCATTTTCATCAATTGAAAATACTCTGAAGTAATATGTAAGATTTCTGAGATTTCCTATTTCAATATAATTCTGTGTAATGTTTTCAGAATGGAGATAGCCAGTCTCATTTTCAGAGGTGGATACATATATTCCATAATTTCCACCAACATCCCTCCATCTTATTTTTACAGTATCACTTGATATAAGTTCTATTTCACTTATTTCAGGAGTTGGAAACGGAGAGTAATCTTCTGATGGCCAGCCACGAACTGTTTCAGAATCGGGTAGATTGTCTCTGTCTAAATCAATTGGGAATTTTATAAATGTGTCAAATGTGAATGGGTCATTCCAGTTGTATCCAAAACTTGATTGTTGATCAGGATTTGTATCATGTGCACTTGAACCTTCTCCTCCTGTCATTGATATTATAAACTGAAATGTTGTTCCAGCAGGAAGGTACTTCTCAACATATCCAGAATATAAGGTATTAAATGGAATAGAAACTACCACCATTGAATTATTGGAAAACTTATATTCAATATCACCTGTTACATCTTCAATTGTTGTGGATGATGTAATTCTGTAAAAATTTAATGAGGAGAAATTCCATATCTGTATTTCATAATCAGGATAAAATCCTGTTGGAAAGTAATGATTTCTTGCTACACCCCATGGGAGGTTATTTGCATCTCTTATATTTCCATACCAGTCACCAACATCAATATAAGCAACGATTGAGTTGTTTTCAAGTTTTCCCTCAATTCCAAGATAAAGTGTATCTGTTGAATAGGATACATAAAAATCTCCAACCTCATTATTGCTTCCCCATTGAGAATCATTCATTGGATCACTTGATACAAGTTCACTTGGAGAAAAATCTATGTACAGGTTTCCTGTAATTGAAATTTCCCTTGGTAGATGAATTTCCAAAAGATTAAAATTTAAGGTTGTTGTTCCTGTTGATATTTTTACTGTTTTTTTCTCTGTTTTATAACCACTTGATAAAACATAAACATCAAATGTTCCTGTTTCAATTCTTAGTTCATAATATCCAGAAGAATCAGTTTCAATTTCATTTTTTAAGTTCAGTGTCCCGTTTTCAAATATTTTTATGATTGATAAAGGTGGATTTACTGTCCCTTTAAGGACAGCAAAATCCTCATCAATTTCAAATGGATTTTCTTTTGCTTTTGCCTCATCTGTTGAAGTGAAGGATGAATATTTATCACCAAATACGTAAGTTGTAAGATGGTCATCATAGTTTACTTTAAAGTAATATTCAAAATTTGAGTAATCCTGTAATGTAAGTTCTGCTTTCCAGTATTTGTAAGGATATTCATCTCTGTCCCATGAAAGGTAAACTTCATTCCAATCTGAATCTGTTTTGTAGAAAAGGGAGCCACCTATCATGTTTCCATAGTTTCCAGGAGAGAAGGCAAGATTTCCGACATAAAGAGTTAGTTTCTGGTTTGGAAGTGGATAAAGCGGACTTCTCATTCCTTCTAAGATTTTGTGGAAGCATTCACCTTTTCCACCGATGATAAATTTAAATGGTTTTGATATAGCAATCTCTTTATAAGTTGTAATCCCGTAACTTGAGACATCTGAAAGAGAGGATCCGTATGAGTAGAGGTAGAAGATATCAGAGTTTTTTACTGCTTCAATATAATATTCAACAACGGTTCCTGAGGAGAAATTGTTTGATATAGTTGCTTTATTCTGAGTGAAATTTATTTTGCTGAAAGAAGTTGCAGATTCGGTTTTAAAATATAAAGTCAAGTTTACTGTTTCAGTGTCACCTTTTACTTCAATTGTTATATCTTCTTCTGGAAAAGGAAAAAGGGGGATTCTTCCTTCTTCTGGTATATGTGATATTTCTGGAATAGAAATTGTTGATTTTTTCGCAGTATAAATTTTACCGTAATCTCCACCTGCAATATATAAAGATGTGTTTTCATCAAAAGAAGACCAGTATATGTTTCCCTGAAAATTTATGAAGGCAGTTTCCTTTAAATATCCATTTTCAATTTCATAAATTCCAAGATAACCATCACTTCCTGAAATAATAAATTCATCATTTTTATATTCAATACTATAAAGAGAACCCCTTCCAGGATATAAATTGACTGGAATATAATTTCCATTTTTTTCAAAAAGGTAATATATATTTGAGTCCTCTCCAACACTTATAATATAATTTCCAGTTTCACCTTCATAATAGATTATTGAACTCAAATATCCATATGTTTTATAGAGTTTTGTTTTTGTATATGAAT
>QMOP01000137.1 GCA_003650255.1 Caldisericota bacterium | reverse complement strand
GAGTAAACGATGTTCTCATGCTCCAACCAGCAGGCATAATATTCGGAGATTCATATGTTCCGGAAATAACAAATATAACATTTTCCGGCTTTGTGTAAAAACTGAGTGCTTTTCCAACCTCAAGTTCCTTCATTTTCCCCTCCTACTCAACTGCATCAACAATCTTGCTGACTGCTACATCAATAACATCATTTAAAAGTTCTATTGGGTAAAACCAATTACTTTTTGAAACAGAAACATCTATTGAGGAGACAACCACTCCCTTTTCAACACTTATTGCTTTTAATGTTAAATTCATCTTGACCTTTGGATATATTGTTCTCTGATACTCATTTATACTTCCAATTAAAACAAGTTCTGCTCCTGAAAGTTTCCCAACCTGAACTGCTTCCTCTTCATCAATAAATCCTGCCATACTTAACTGTTGCTCCTTCAATATTTTCTCAATATTTTCTCTATCAATTACACTAAATCCCTTTCTTGAAAGCCCTGCTATTATTTTTTCAACAAGAACTTTTGTTGAAAGTGGATACTTCTTTTTTATTTTATCAGCTCTTAAATCAGAAAAACCAAGAACAGCAACTCTTTTTCCTGAAGAGGAAAGATTAAATCTTTCTGGTTTTAAACTGTAGTTCAAAGCACAACCTGAAAGAAAAGTAAAGAGAAGAACAAACTTGTAAAATGCTCTCATTATACCTCCTATTTTCTTTCAACATAACAATTTGCTGGACATTTATCAAGAACAATTCTTATTTCCTCATAATTATCAATTTTATCAACCTGAATCTCTGGCAAATCATCTTTCAAAATAATCTTTTCACCAGGAACAAACTTTGGATTAACACATATTTTACAGGTAAAACAACCCTTCTTACAATACTCTCTTACCTCTTTTCCAGAATCATGAGAATTACAGGCAAGGTATATCTTCTGGTTTCTTGAAATAAGTTTTAAAACATTTCTTGGACAAACTCTTACACATATTCCACAACCAGTGCATTTATCCTCATCAATAACTGGAAGTCCATTATCACCAATCTTTATAGCATCAAATGGACATGCCTCCTCACATGTTCCAAGACCGATACAACCATATGGACACTTCTTAGGACCACCCTGAATTAGAACAGCAACTCTACAATCCTTTATTCCTTTATATTCATATTTATCTATTGCAACTCCCTTTCCTCCCTGACAGAGAAGAACACAAACTTTTCTCTCTTTTACTTCCTCTTTTCTCCCTAAAATTTCTGAAATTGCTTTTGCTACTTCTTCCCCTCCTGGAGCACAGAGATTTGTAGGAGCACCTTCTTTAACTATTGCCTCAGCATATTGTGAACAACCGGGATATCCACATGCCCCACAGTTTGCTCCTGGCAAAATGTTCTCAATAATCTTAATTCTCTCATCTTCCTCTACCTTTAAAAATCTATTTGCAAGAATTAGAATAATTGAGAAAAATGCTCCAAGACCTGAAAGTGATAATGAAGGAATTAAAATCTCACTCATACTAAAATCCTGAAAAACCCATAAATCCAAGTGCAAGTATTCCTGCAATTATCAGTGTAATTCCTGGCCCTTTTAATCCTTCTGGAATATCATTACCCCTTATCTCTTCTCTTATTCCTGCCATTATGAGAAGCGCAAGCATAAAACCAAATCCAGAACCGAGAGAAAAGAAGATGCTCTCAAGAAATGTATACTTTTTTAAAATCATAAAAAGTGTAACTCCAAGTATTGCACAGTTTGTTGTAATAAGTGGAAGATATATTCCAAGTGCTTTATAAAGTGTCCTGGAGTATTTTTTAAGAAACATCTCAACAAGTTGAACAAGAGAAGCAATAACAAGAATGAAACTCACATACTGAAGGTAAGGAAGATTTAAAGGAATAAGAATTTTATAGTAAATAAGATAGGTTGAAACAGACGCAAGTGTCATAACAAATATAACAGCAAAACCCATTCCAATTGCAGTTGAGAGAGCACCTGATATTCCAAGAAATGGACATATTCCGAGGAAGTAATGAAGAACCATATTATTTACAAATGTTGCAGTTAAAAATATTCCTATATACTTCATTTCTTCCTCTTAAAAGAATTAAAAATTCCTATAAGAATTCCAAGAGATATAAATGCTCCTCCTGGAAGAGAAAACAAAAGAATATTTGGATACCAATTAGGAAAAACTCTTATATCAAAAATTGTTCCATTTGCAAGAAGTTCTCTGAATCCACCAAGAATTATAAGTCCTAAAGTAAAACCAATTCCCATTCCAAGAGCATCAAGAATTGACCTTATGATGTTGTGTCTTGAGAAGAATGCTTCTGCTCTTCCAAGAATTATACAGTTTACAACTATCAGTGGAACATAAGGACCAAGTGCTTTTGAAATTTCAGGATAGTTTGCTCTTAAAAATATATCAGCAACTGTAACTGATGTTGCTATTATGATAATATAGGTAGGAATTCTTACTTCACTTGGAACAATTTTCCTTATCAATGATACAATAATTCCTGTTGTAAATAAAACAAATATTACACTTAAACCCATTGAAAGTCCATAAAGTGCCTTTGTTGTAACAGCAAGGGTTGGACACATTCCAAGGAGTAAAACAAAAATTGGATTTTGAGAGAATAACCCTTTTATAAAATCCTTCATTTTTTAAAAACTTCCTCTAATTTCTTAACTCCATTATTTACAATTTTTAAAACTGCTTTTGATGAAATTGTTGCTCCTGTTATTGCTTTGATATCAACATTCAATCTCAAAGGACATCTTCTCCTTCTAAACTGTTTAACAAAAAAATCTTCAGCCACTTTTGAACCAAGTCCAGGTGTTTCAACATTTTCCAGAATCTTTATTCCTCTTAAAGTTTTTAAATCAGGTAGAACTCCTACAAGAACTGAAATCTCTCCCTGATATCCTGAACCTTTTGAGATAAAAGCATATCCAAGAAAATTCTCATTTTTAAAAACTCTGTAAAATCTGAAACCATTCCTTTCCTCATCCTCAAATCTGTTAGCCCCTCCATATACAGATTTAATCGCATTTTCAATTCTTTTTTTCTTCTGAATTTCTATCTTTTCATAGGAAATTTTCCAGATGTAAGAAAGAGAAAAACCAGAAAGGAAGCTTACAATAGTTAAAACAAAAAACATCCTTAAACTCAACTTCATGTTCCAAATCTCCTCGGTCTTGTGATTCTATTTATCAAAGGAGTAAATGCATTCATAATTATTATTGAATGCATAACCCCTTCCGGAAGTCCACCAAAAAGCCGTATGATAGAAGTTATCAATCCACATCCAATCCCAAAAACAACTCTTCCTCTCTTTGTAACTGGACTTGTCACCGGGTCTGTTGCCATAAAAAATGATCCAAGAATTAGTCCACCTGAAAGAATATGAAAAAGAGGACTGGCATAAATAGAAGGATTTATTAGATGGAAAATTCCTGTAATTATAAATACTGTTATTATGAAACTTAAAGGAATCCTTAAAGTAATATGTCCTTTTAAAAGTAAATATATTGCACCTAAAAGAAGTAAAATCTTTGAAGTTTCTCCAATACATCCTCCAATAAAACCAGTAAAAAGAAGTTTTTTTGAAGTAATAACTTTTGAGAATTTCCAGGCATTAAGAGGTGTTGCTGAAGTTGTTCCATCAACAGGACTTATGAAAGTTGAAATAAGTTTTGGAAATGAGGCAGCAAGAAAGACCCTTCCAGTAAGAGCAGGATTAAAAATATTTTGACCAAGTCCACCAAATAACTGCTTTCCAAAAATTATTCCAAAGAATGAACCAAGAGAGGTTGCCCAGAGAGGGAAATTTGGAGGTAGACACAATGCAAGAAGTAATCCCGTAAGAAAAGCACTTCCATCTAATAAATCAACCTTTTTCCTTCTTAATTTAAGATAAACAAATTCTGAAATAATACTAGTTATTATTG
>QMOP01000136.1 GCA_003650255.1 Caldisericota bacterium | reverse complement strand
TTATTCTCCATATCCATTTTTATTTGCTGAAATTGAGAAAAGGAGTTTTTATCTTGATAAAAACTTTGAGATTGATAATGTTTCATTTCTAAATGTTATTGATAAAAAAAGGAAAAAATCAATCTCTTTTAGAACTTCAACCCCGGTTACTTTATGGCATTTTCCAGTATTTCATATTTCCTCTTCTGAGAGAGGTCTTGAAAAGACATATCAGGGAAGTTCAGTTACATTTCTTTCAAAATTTAAATTGAGAAAGAATGATTTAAAGGAAATTCATTTTGAGGTTGAATAAATGGAAATTTTACTTATTTCCTTAATTGTCGGATTTATTTCAATAGATACGATTAAAGTTGGTCAATTTATGTTCTCAAGACCCATAATTGTTGGAAGTATTGTTGGATGGATTCTCGGAGATTTTTATACTGGATTAAAAATAGGAGTTATTCTTGAACTTTTTTGGATAAGAGTAATTCCTGTTGGAACATACTATCCACCTGATACAGTTATAACAACTGCTCTTGCTATAACTTTGACTCTTTATTTTCCGGGTGCAAATATACCTGAAAGTTTCTGTATAATTTTAAGTTTAATGGTTTCAATTCCTTTTGGAATAATTTACAAATCATTTCAGATAAGGGAAAGGAAAATGGCATCCAGATATAATACTCTTCTCTCTGATTCTATAAATAAAGGAGATTTTAATTTTATAAACAAACTTGTATTTATAAGCGTTGGAAGAGAATTCATGTTTTCATTTTTAGCATTTATTATTTCCTTTAAATTGATATTTCTGTTTTTTAGTTCTGTTCAGAAGTATCTTTTTTATTTTATTGAAAATCCTTTTATGGTTAAGGGAGCGAAGGAAGCATTTGAACTTCTGCCACTTATAGGAATCACGCAATTGATTGATTCTTTTATTAAAAAAAGATGAGATTTAAAATCTTTTTAAGAAGTTTCTTTATTCAAACTCTCTGGAATTTTCAGACAATGCAGGCACTTGGTTTTCTTTTTGTAATAAAACCATTTCTGGACTTTCTTTATAAGGATGATGAGAGGAAAAAGGCATATTTAAGACATATGAGATTTTTTAATACTCATCCGTATTTTGCTTCATTTATAGTTGGGATAACTATGAGGAAAGAGGAGGAATATAAAGAAAAGAGAGAGGAAAAAATTTTGAAAGAGATAGAAAACTGGAAACTGAATGTAGCAGGTCCACTTGCTGCATTAGGAGATAGTTTAATATGGAGTGGATTAAGGCCATTTATTGGTGTAATATCAGTATTTCTTTTCTTTTTAATTGAAGATAAAAAAGAGTATCTCTTTCTTGTCCCTCTTTTATTCTTTATTTTCTATAATGCTGTCCATATATTCGTAAGATTTAAAGGAATTTTCAAGGGATATGAACTTAAGGAAAGAATTTTTGAGTATCTTGAGAGATTAAGGCTAAAAGAGATAGGAAGATATATGAGACTTTTTGGAGTTGTTTTTTCTTTCCTTTTATTTCTTTATCTTTATTTTTCTCCTCCAATTAAAATTTTTTCCTTTATAAATTTTGTTTTATTTGTTATACTTATATATTTAGCTAGAAAACTTAGTGTTGAGGTTATATTTTATCTACTTGTAATAGCAGGTTATTTAATAGGAATTTTCACATGATTGTGAAGTACTATGTTTTAAGGAATAAAATAGGAATGCATGTAAGGCCTGCTGGAATACTTGCTGAACTTGTTTCAAAGATGAAGTCAGATGTAAAGATTGAATATAATGGTTCTACTGCTGATGCAAGAAGTCCTGTTGCTGTTCTTTCACTTGGAATTATGCCTGGAGACAGAATTAAGGTTATAATTGATGGAGAGGATGAGGAAAAGGTTTTGAGAGAACTTGATACTCTTATAATAGAAAGGAAATTTGATGAGGAGTAGGAGGGAGGATGGTTCTTAAGGGAATATCCGGTTCACCTGGAATTGTAATTGGAGAGGCTTTTGTTCTTGAAAAACAGGAATACTGCATATACAGACATACAATTTCTCCGGATAAAGTAAGGAAAGAGATTTCTCGTTTTAGAGATGCAATATCAAAGGTTAAAGAGGAGATTGTTGAGGCAAGGTCAAGGTTGATATCAAGGATTGGAAAGAGTCATGCTCAGCTTTTTGATGCATATCTATTGATTTTAGAGGATAAGGCAATAAGGACAGAAACAGAGAATAGAATTATAAAGGAGAGGGTTAATGCTGAGTTCGCACTTCAGGAGACAATTGAGAGGATTTTAAAAACATTTTCTCTTTTAAAGGATGAATACCTTAAAGAGAGAGCAAGGGATATTCAGGATATAGGCCATAAGATTTTAAATTACCTTCTTGGAAGACCTCCTTTTTCTTTTGAAGAAATGAAGGAGGGTGTTATTGTGGTTGCTCATAATATAACTCCTGCAGATACTCCCTATCTTAAAGCAAAAAAGGTAAAAGGTTTTGCTACAGATGTTGGAGGTCCGACATCCCATACAGCAATTGTTGCAAGGTCTCTTGAGATTCCAGCGGTTGTGGGATTAAAGGAAGCATCAAGATTGATAAAGACAGGAGATACGTTAATTCTTGATGGTGATCAGGGAGTTGTAATAGTTGATCCTGATGAGGTAACTCTTGAGAATTACAAAAGGCAGCAGAGAATAAAAATACAGGAGATGGAGAGACTTGAAAGTTTAAAAGATCTTCCAGCAGTAACAATTGATGGAAGGGAAATAGAACTTGCAGCAAATATTGAGGTTCCTGAAGAGGTTCCTTCTGCTCTTGCTCATGGTGCTCAGGGTATTGGGCTTTTTAGAACCGAATATATTTTTATGAATAGAGAGGAACTTCCTTCAGAGGAGGAGCAGTTTGAAGTTTATAAATCTGTTGCAGAAAAGGTTATGCCATATTCAGTTATTATAAGAACATTAGATTTAGGAGCAGATAAGATTGGTGTGGACCTTGGAATTGAAAGGGAAAGAAATCCTATAATGGGTTTAAGAGCAATAAGATTATGTCTTAAATTCCGTCATATATTCAAAACTCAGTTAAGAGCAATTTTAAGGGCATCCGTTTATGGAAATATAAAAATAATGTATCCACTTATATCAGGAGTTGGAGAGCTTGATCTTGCAAATTCTGTTCTTGAAGAGGTTAAGCAAGAGTTGAGGATCAAAGGAATTCCTTTTAATGAAAAGATAGAGGTTGGAGCAATGATTGAGGTTCCTTCAGCAGCACTAACGAGTGATTTAATAGCAAAAAAGGTTGATTTTATAAGTATTGGAACAAATGATTTAATTCAATACACCCTTGCTGTTGATAGGGTAAATGAAAATGTTATACACCTGTATGAGCCGCTTCATATTTCAATTCTGAGACTACTTCATCAGATTGTCGTAAATGCTCATAAAGAGGGAAAATGGGTTGGAATGTGTGGAGAGATGGCAGGTGATCCTGCTTTTACAAAGATTCTTATAGGTCTTGGACTTGAGGAATTGAGTATGAGTGCAATCTCAATTCCAAAAGTTAAACAAATCATAAGATCCTCCTCTTATAAAGAGTGCAAAGAACTTGTTGAGGATATTCTTGGTGCTGAATCAAGAAGTGAATTACTGAAAATAATAAAAAGAAAAGAAAGAGAGTATTGACACAAAAACAATAATTTATCATAATAATTTAGCACCTTTAAGGGGGAGGTGCTAATATGTTAAAAGAAAGAGAAAAGGCACTTTTGGATATTGTTATAAAGGAATACATATTAAAGGGAAAGCCAATTGGTTCAAAGTATATATTGAAAAAATACAGGATTGGTTGTTCTCCCGCAACAGTGAGAATAATTCTTCATTCTCTTGAAGAGAAGGGATATTTAGATCGTCTTTCATCTTCAAGTGGAAGGATTCCTACTGATAAGGGTTATAAGTTTTATATAAAAGATATTCTCAGGGAAACGAATGCAAGAAGC
>QMOP01000135.1 GCA_003650255.1 Caldisericota bacterium | reverse complement strand
GAGTTTATATTGATAAAAGAGATGGAAGTATAACACTTATTTTTCTTGATGAATTTCCTGTTTCTTCAGGAATTGAAGAGAAAAATATTGAAGTAATTGATGAGGAGATTTTTAAACCTGAGAATTTTGAAAGAAAAATAAATAACAGGGTTGTTAAGATAAAATTTGGAAGTAAAGGTTTATTTAAAAGTTTTGTTTTTCCATTGGATGAAGAATCTTTTAAACTTTATTACAGAACTCAAAAAAGAGGGGTAAATTTTTCTTTCTCTTTAAACTTAAAAGGAAAGGAGATTTTAGTAAAGAATAAAGATGGTATTAAATGGAGAGGAGAGTTTCCTAAAAATTTCTATGCTTCATTTTATGGTGATATAGACGAAGTTTATGCTGATAGTTTCAAAATGAATTTTATTGGAGAATATCCGGATTTTCTTATTTTTACAAAGAATCAAGAGGGAAATAGAGTTGAGTTTGTTTACTTTCCCTGTAAGAAGAATTTCTGGGGAGTTAAATTTTTGAAAGAAGTAATACCTCAGGTTGAGTGTTTAAAATTGAAAAAGAAGTTTCCAGTTGATATTGATGGGTGGCTTAATGATGAAGTTTGGAAGGAGGCAAGGCATCTGATTGATTTTCAGAGAGACACAGAGAAACTTGATATAACAGATGTATACTATTTTTTTAAAGGAGGATTTCTTTTTATTTTTGTTGAGGGAAATTTTATTGATGGTGAGATTCTGATTGAAAAAGATAATGAAAGGATTTATTTTAAGAGGAACCTTTACTCTTACATAAGCAAAAAAGAAGGGGAGGTATGGATAAAAGATCCATATCCAAAAGCAGTTTTTTCATTTTCAGAGCAGGGATGTGAGATAATGATACCTGAAGATATGATCAGAGAAGGAAGTTATAAAATAATGACAGCTTCAGAAGAAAAAATCTTTGATAAAATCTTTCCAGTAATATTCAAGGGTGAGTGAGGGGATTTGAACCCCCGACCACCAGGGCCACAACCTGGTGCTCTGACCTGGCTGAGCTACACTCACCATTTTTCGCGCCTGGGAGGACTCGAACCTCCAGCCCGCGGATTAGAAATCCGCTGCTCTATCCTGTTGAGCTACAGGCGCATTTCGGGGTGCTGGGACTTGAACCCAGGACCTCTTGGTCCCAAACCAAGCGCGCTAAACCAACTGCGCCACACCCCGAACAAACCCCAAAATCAAAGATTTTGGGAACCCCTGAGAATATATATAGCAAAAAAATTTTTTCTGTCAATATGAATTAGAAAAAAAATTGACCTTTTTTTGATTATTTTTTAGAATATTTTAAGTGAAAAATAGGGGAATCACATTAATAGAGGTTCTGATAGTTGTTGCACTTTTATTGGGGGGACTTGTTCCTCTTGTTAAGATGATAATAGAGGGGTTAAGAGGCACACAGATTATGGGTTCAATAACTGTTGCAAATTCACTCGCACAATCTTTACTTGAAGAGATAAAGCAGAGAAAATGGGATGAGAATGCTCCTCAAAAAGGAGTATACATTCCAACGACAAGTGCAAGTGATACTCTTGGTCCAGATTCAGGAGAGAATCAGAATTATAGATATACTCTCGATGACATTGATGATTATGATGATCTTGATGACAATCCTATAAAAGATGAAAGCGGAGCAGTACTTACTGAGTATGCTAATAAGTATAAAAGAAGTGTTGTGGTTGAATATGTAAATGTTCCTCTTGGTGGAACTGTTACTGTAGAAACAGGAACAAAAACTGATTATAAAAGGGTGAAGGTTACTGTTGAGATAATTGGAGAGAATAGAAGTGTTACTCAATCAGTAATTTTAGCAAATGGGACTTTTTACTAATAAAAAGGGATGGACACTTGTTGAACTTATAATTGTTGTTGCGATAATAGGTATTATTTTTGTTCCACTTGTTAAGATTATGCATTCTGTTCTTGTTGGATGGTGGAGTGGTAGAGCAAAACTTACAATTCAGGAAGATGCAAGGGATATTCTTTATTTTATAACAAATGATTTGAAAGCATCAAAAAGGACAACTGTTGGAAGTGTTATTTACAATGGAAGCCTTGAGAAGTTTTCAGGTGACCCTGAGGACCAGTCAACATGGGCACCATATTTCTGGTATGCTTCAGATATAGATGATATTGAGTATGAATTTACAGAATCAACAAATGTTGTTCACAGTGGAATGTATTCATTGAGAATCAGAGAGGATACATCTATTCTGTATACTCAGGATATAGTGATTCCATATGAGTCAAAATACATATTCTCTTATTGGGTAAGAGCAACAAGTGGAACTCCCTCAGTTGTGGCTGAACTTACAGCAACAGGTTTTAGTGTATCAGTAGATACTTCATTTCCAGTTGGCACAGTTCCTTCAAACTGGAGACAGGTTGTGTGGGTTGGAACAGTTCCTCAATGTGATGATTTAAGAATAAGAATATCTGTTTATAATGTTCATACAACAGAACTTGATGAGGTTATTGTTGATGATATAGCATTAACACCAAAAGAGATGGTTTTGCTTGATGAAGAAAACCCGGATAATGAAAATATTGATGCATTTAATTATGAATCACAAACATCTGGCGGAAGAACAGAACTTGACAATTTCAGGCTCCTTATTTCAACAAGAACTGATAATAAGGGCAGAATAATCAATAGATTAATGAGATACTGGGTAAATATTGAAGGAGAGACAACAAATCCACAGTTAAAAACACTTGATTACAATGATATAGGAGAAAATGTTTATAAGGTTATTTTCAGGTATCCACAGCCAGATTCAGTGATTGAGAGTAAGGGAAAGGATTTGCCTATTGAGTTTGAGCTTGTTATGAGAATAACAATGCCTGGTGGAGGAGAAAGATTTTACAGGACAAGGACATCAATTTATCCGATGATATGGTAAGAAATAAAGGGCAGATTATAATTATTGCAATTATTGCTTTAATATTTATGGCTGTTGTTGGGATGACATTTATTCAGTGGCTACAGCAGGAATCAGAACATGCAACATCCAGGAGAATTTATGATAAGGCGGTTTACTATGCTGAGTCAGGAGCACAGAGAGCGCTTCATATGATAAGAGTTGAAGGGAATTATACATGGAATCCTTCTAACACTACTTCATTTACAATAATAATGGAGGATGGAACTCCTGTTGAGGTAGAGATTTTAAGTGAGGGAACAACAACTTACTGATGAAAGGGATAATAGCAGGTGTTTTAATTGGTATAGCAATAATAATTTCAATTTTTTTTATATTCAGGAAAAAGGTATATCTTTCTCCTGAAAAACAGAAAGTTCTTGCGGCAACTTTATATGAAAAGGCAAAGAAATTTGAAGAAAAGGGAGATATTAAAAAGGCAATAAGAGTTTATGAGAAAATTGTAAAGAGATGTCCTGCTTCGTATCAAAGAGAACTTTCGCTTTATAAACTTTTTTACATTTATAAGGATAAACTCAAGAAATTAAAGAAAGCACTTGAGATAGGAAGAATGTATCTTATGTACTGTTCCAGAATAAGGGGAAGTGAGATTGCCTTTGAAATGGGTGAGATTTATAGAATTTTTTATAAAAAAATTGATGAGGCAATCTCTCTTTATAGAAAAGCAATGAAACTTAAAACAAAACTTGAGTGGATTTTAAAAAGTTATCAGGCACTTTCTTTAATTTTTTATGAGAAAGGAAAGATTGAAGAAGTGATAAAGATGAATAATTTTATAATTGAAAACTTTAAAGATAGAATTGATGAGGATTTTTATCATCTTTTAAATGTGAAAGCATACTGGAGGATTGGTAAGGTTAAGGATGCATATAATGAGGCAAAGAAAATAAAGGATTATAATAAAGTTTTTGTAAAGCATGAGATAATATTCTGGAAGGTCATAACAAATTTTGAGAAAAATAATTCCTTTGCCTGGAGAATGCTTGGAAATAACTATTTCCGTCTTGGTTTTAAGGATGAGGCAAAAGAGGTCTGGAGGAAAGCAGAGTTATTAAAAAGAAAAGAAAAATTAAAAAAATAATTTTCATTTTTCTCATCTTTTTTATTC
>QMOP01000134.1 GCA_003650255.1 Caldisericota bacterium | reverse complement strand
CTTTATAGTTGTAATTTTAAAAATTTTAAATCTATTATTATTTTCAACCACCCCAACAACAATAACAGTTGATGGTGATTTAAGCGAATGGGAAAGTGATGAGATATTAGCAACATATGGACCAAACAGTTTCAGGGTTACATGGGATGCAAATAACTTTTATTTTGCAATGGCTCGTGGAAATGCATTTCCTGTAAGTGATACTGAATATGATGTTATCTGGGTTTATTTTGATGTTTCAGATGGAGTTGGAACAACAACATCTGTTGACTGGTCAGGAACACATACCCTTCCCTTTAATGCTGACTGGGTTTATATGGTTTGTTCAACAAGGGCTGTCTCTGATGGAGGTGAATATGCAAATTTAAGATACTGGGATGGCTCAGCATGGAGTCCTAAGAATGGAGACTGGAATTATGGAAGTAACTGGTGGGCATCAAATAAAACCGCAACTTATTCAGGAGACAGAATTGAATGGTATATTCCAAAAGCGGAAATTGGATTTACCTCCACAAACACTTTAAGAATTGTCTTATATGTAACAAATGGCGACAACAACTGGCTATGGGGATCTTCTCCAAACATAAACGAAACAGGACCATCTGGTCAAATAATAAGAAGTTATCTTGATTATGGAACAAATCCTGGATCTGATATATCTCCTTATGATGAGAAATATATTGTATCCAACTTATCCTTAGGAGCAGAATCTGTAACTGTTAATGCATTTTCTCCTGTTATTGATGGCATAAAGGAATTATACTGGAGCTCTTCTCCATCAGCAACATCTACTCAAGCAATGAAACCAAACTCTGAAACCGATTTTGATACTACCACTGCAATAAAACCTGCTTGGTTTGATGAAGTAACTGAGGGACTTGCAAATGATATTTATGTAACAAACGATGCTAATTTTCTTTATATTGGGTGGAAAGCAAGAGGAGACCCTTATGAAAAAGAGACAGATAATACAGAACAACCAGCACACTATGAATTCTTAATTCTCAGAGCATCATATCCAGCAGGAGGAGTTTATGACCCATGGAAATCTGGAAGTGATGTCCGTGTTATAAACTGGGGAATTAAGGTATGGGTAAATGGTTATATTGGATGGCAGGAGGACAATTTTACTGGAATGACAAAATACATATTCCAGAATAATTCCTGGGATGAAGGAACCACCCTTACCTCTGGTGTTGACTATTATGTAAATCTCTCTAATAAATGGGGCGAATTAAAGATACCCCTCTCTGATATTGGTGCGGGAAAAGGAGAAAAAATCGCAATAATTCACACTGCAAGACACTCTGCTGTGAAACCTGGATTTAATGATTCAACACCATTTATTCAGACAGCAGTAAGTGACTGGGCAGATTCATCAAGTGTAATCTACTCAACAAATGCATATATTTATAGAATTCAAGAAGCGCTAATTACAGCAAGACACATTCCGGAAGAAATACCAATAAGTGGATGGAACAGGATGAGGGAACCTTTAAATCCTTCATCATCTGATTCACCGGAAATAACAGTTGAAATAACACCTGATGATGCAAATGGAACATTCTATATAAAATACTCAACAGATAAGTTTAATACAAATTCAATAAAAAACTTCTCATCAGTAAAATATTCTGGCGGAAGGAAATATCTTTTTTATACAATTCAACCATTTAAAAGGAATACAACTGTAAAATACTATTTTGAACTTGACCCTGAGGGAATAAGTGGAGTTAAAACTTATCTTGCAGGAGGAACAACATACTTCATAAAAACAAAGGATGAACTTGTTGCAAGAAATAATGCTTTCTCTTACACAATTTTAAACTCATCTCCAACTTCTCCTACCTCAATAGTAATAAATCCTGAACTTCCGGATAAAAATACGGATATAATTGCAGAAACAAGTGGAAGCACAGACAGTGATGATGACCCTCTTTCTTACATATTTGAATGGTATAGAAATGGTGTGTTTTTCTCATCAGAAACGATTTTAACACCACCGTTTATATCAACACTTTCATATACAAATACAAACATTGGAGAAGAATGGTATTGTAAAGTAAAAGTAAAAGACACTCTTGGATTTACATCCGATTATGCTACTTCAGAAACAGTTTTTGTCTCCTCTATCACATGGAGTATTTCAAAATTTCAAAGATTCAATGAGGTAAAGATTGAAAATGATGAAGTTCTAATAATGGATAAAACAGATGAAGCAACTGATTCATATTTTGACATTGAATATCTGAGAATGAAAATTTCAAATAATAAACTTTTTCTTCTTTCTAAACTCAAACACGCATCTTCAAAAGACGTATACCAATTTGTTCTTACTGTATCAACTTCAAACGGAGGTTATGACTTTATTGGAGACGATTCTCCTGTAACAGCAGGAAGTTTATTCGGAGAAGGAACTTTATGGGAAAGGATGTTAATATTTCATTCAACCTCTACTTCTTCGTTTACAGCAGAATTAAATGATGGAAACTCATGGCTTTCTTCCAATTCAAAAGCAAACTTTTATGAAGATTCAAAAATCCTTGAAGTTGAAATACCAACTGATGAGATTGGAATAAATAAAGATATCACTGCCTCATTCACTTTTTCTGTTTTTAGAAATAATGTTGGAAAAGCAGAAGATTTAGATACGACTGCATCAACAGTTCTTGACTGTATAACAATTTCATCATTCACTTTAAATGACAATAACTGGAATCTAACAAATTTTATTGAAGAAATAGGGGATTCAAAAATTGATTACTTTTTCAGTTTAAACATTCTTTCAACAGGTGAAATATTAAATCAAAAACCAAATTCATTTTCCTTAATAACTCCATCTGGAACAATTCAGGACCTATCCCCTTATTTTGACTGGAATGATTCCTCAGACCCTGATGGAACAATTACATCCTATATCATTGAAATAGGAACATCACCTGAACTTGATGGAAACATACTTTACAGAGTCAATCTTTCAACATCTGAATTTAACATTACAGAAAATCTTGAAGGACATTCAACATACTACTGGAGAGCAGGAGCAAGGGATAATTCAGGGGAGATAACATTTTCAACAACATGGTACTTTTATATAAATTTATCAGAACCAAAATGTTCCCCTCCAAAAGATGACCAGAATATAAGCAATCTTGGCCTCATAAATGGAGAGGAGGATGCTGATGGAAATCTTTTCTTTTACTGGCCTCCTGCAACCGACTATGTAAATGTAGTTGAATATGAAATAAGGATTTCATCTGATATAAATTTCAATTTTGTTAATTCAACAGCAACAACACAAAATCTTTATTATACTTTTTCAAATCTTCCAAAAGGTTATATATATTATGCACAGGTAAGAGCAAAAAATGAGAACAATGTCTGGGGAGAATGGTCAGATGCAAGTGATGGAATATATGTTTCAAGAAAATATATAGATGGGAGTTTATCCGACTGGATAGTTCCACAACTTCAGCCAAACACAACAGGTCTTTATAATGGAGATGGATTCTGGCAGGATAAATTAAATGACCAGAGAACAGATAAGTCAAATTCAAGTCAACTTGATATTTCAACATTTGGAATAACAGCAGACAAATACAATTTATATTTCTATGTTGTATTCAATTCAACAGTTGGAACATTTGGAGATGGAAGACATTTTATTGAACTCATACTTGATGTTGATAAAACATCAAGCGAAAGAGTAATAATTGGAAGAGGAGTAACAAGTGAAGATTCCTATACTGGAGGAGAGAATCCATGGGAGTATATAATAAGGATAAGAAGTGGACAGGATGATGTTGCAATAATTGATAATCTTTTTAATACTGTCTCATATGGGAAATATACAGAAAATACATCATCCTATTTTCTTGAAGGTGCAGTTTCTTTCTCTGATATTGGAGGGGATTCAAAATATCTCAACAATTCAATAAATGTAATTCTTTCTGTTCTTGAAAATGATGGAACAGGAGGAGTGGCACAGTATGCTGCAGACAATTCAAACATAGTTGACCTAATAACCTCAACAGGAACCTGGGAGGAGGTTCAGGACCAGGTTATTGACTATTATTTAACAGTATCATTTAATGAAGATGGT
>QMOP01000133.1 GCA_003650255.1 Caldisericota bacterium | reverse complement strand
GGGGAAAACAGGAAAGATTTTTTTAAAAGTTCCTTCCGGAATTCAATTTAAGGTTATAAATTTTATTGAAAAAGTTACAAAGAGAAAAAGTTTTTTAGTTTTTTCTTTATTTATAGGTATCATTGTTTCAAGTATTGAGTTCATCTGCACAGGACAAATATATTTACCTGCTTTAAGTTATATGGTTGGTGTTAAAGAATTAAAAATAAAAGCGATTTTTTATCTTTTTATCTATAACATTCTTTTTATTTTACCGATGATTTTTGTGTTCTTTTTATTTTTCTTTGGAATTAAAGTTTCAAGTTTTGAGAAGGCTGTATCAGGTAAAAGAATGGCTGTTATAAAGTTTTTACATTTTCTTGTATTTCTTTTCTTTACAATCTTCTTTGTGATAAAGGGGGTTGAATGAAGAAAATACTTGTTTCTTTTTTATTTATTATTAATCTATTTTCAGCAAAGATTAATGATTTCACAGGAAAGAATGCAATTGATTTTGTCCTTCCAACTTTAAGTGGAGAGAGGGTTTCACTTGAGAGTTTAAGATACTCTAATGGTAAAGTAAATACTGTTATTCTTGTTTTCTTTGATACAGAATGCAAACCCTGTATAAAAGAGTTGCCGACACTAAAAAAAATCTTTGATGAGTATAAAGGAAAAGAGGTCATTTTGAGGATGGTTTCCGTAGGTGAGGATGAGAAAAAGGTGAATGAATTTATAAAAAGATTTAATCTTCAAATACCTGTTTTACTTGATAAAAGCACAATAATTGCTGAAAAGTATGGAGTTATTGAAGGAAGTGTTAAAAAAATTCCACAGGTTTTTGTTATAGGAAAGGAAGGAAAATTTATTAAACATCTTAGAGGGTTTCACGAAGACCTTTTTAAAATTCTTTCAGATGTTATTGATAAGGAGTTAAAAAGAAATGTTTCTATTGTAAAAAAGGATGAAATAGAAGTTTTATACACTTCAAGTGCTTCTGGTAATATTATCTCCTGTGATTGTCCAACACAGCCATTTGGAGGGCTGGATAGATGTCTAAGTTTTATAAAAAGAGAGAGGAAAGCAAATACTCTTGTATTTGATACAGGTGATTTCTTCTCTCCTTATGATAATAAACTTAAAAATGAATTTGTCCTTAAGTTTATTGAAAGGATAAATTATGATGCAGTTGTTATTGGAGACCAGGAATTTGCATCAGGAGTTGATTTTTTTATAGACAAAATCTCAAATTATAGGATTCCAATTGTTCTTGGAAATTTGCAGATTTGCGGTGAGAATTCATGTTTTGTATTGGGTAAACCATACATAATAAAGGAGATAAATGGTGTAAGAATTGCTATAACAGGAGTTATATCTGAGAAAACATTTTTCCTTTTTCCGAAGGAGATAAAAGAGAAATTAAAATTTACTAATACACCTGAAGAGTTTTTAAACGAAATTATTCCGGAATTAAGGAAAAAAGCAGACTTTATTTTTGTTTTAAGTCATCAGGGAGATTATCCTGATAGGGAACTTGCGAAAAAGGTTAAGGGAATTGATGTTATATTTGGAGGACACTCTCAGTCGAAAATTGATGAAAAAGTTGGAAATACAATAATACTTCAACCAGGTGAAAAAGGGATGTATGTTGGAAGGGTGATATTTAAGATAAAAAACAAAAAAATTGTTTCATACAGGAATAAACTAATTCCACTTACAAAGGATATAAAGATTTTAAAAGAAGCGGAGAAACTTGTTAAAGAATTTACTACTGAAGAGAAAAAACTACTTAAGAAACTTAAAAAATAGTGTTTGTTCATCTGCACTGTCATTTTAAAGGTTCTTTTTCTGATTCTGCATTACCACTTGAAAGAACAGTAAAAAAAGCAAAAGAGTGTGGACATAATGCAATAGCAATAACAGACCATGGAGAACTTTCTTTTGTTCCAGAATTTCAAAGAAAATGTAGAGAAAATGGTATAAAGCCGATAATAGGAGTGGAAGTTTATTTTGTTCCTGATGCCAAGCAGTGTATAAAGAAAAAGGATAATGAAAGGTATCATCTTATTTTTATTGCAAAAAATGAAAATGGATATAAAAATCTTGTAAGATTAGTAAGTAAGTCATGGATTGAAAATAATTTTTATGGAAGAAGAGGACTTGTTGATTATAAACTTTTAAGAGAACACCATAAGGATTTGCTTTGTCTTACAGCATGCTTTTTTAATCCTATTTCACAGATATATTTTAAAAACGGAATTTCTAAAGGAGAGGATGAATTTCTAAAATTGAGAGAAATATTTGGTGATGACCTTTTTCTTGAAGTTGGAAGACATTTTATAAAAGAGGAAGAGGAGTCAAATGAGTTTCTTATAAAACTTTCGAAAAAATACAATGTTCCGATTATCCTTACAAATGATGTCCATTATCTTGAAAAAGAGGACTGGATAAAACATGATTTAATAATAAAATCAAGGTTTGGAAGGATAACAGATTTTCATGTTGATTCAAGGGATTACTGGTATAAGACAACTGATGAGATGAAAGAACTTGGTTTTCCCGAAGAGTTTTTAAAAAACACACTTATTGTTTCTGATAAATGCAAGGAATATGATTTACCAAATGAAGGAGATTATGATTGGGTTGATTTTGATGTTTTTCCTGTTGAGTTTGAAGAGATAGATGAAAAAGAAGCAGAATGGGTTTCAAATGAGGTTCTTGGAAATATTGAAAAGGAAATTGTAGAGGGGATTGTTAAATTCTGGCGGAGAGCAAAGGTTATTCCGGAGAGGATTATAAAATGTAAAGAAAAGATACTTGGTGAGGTTGTTCCTTTAAGGATTACTGAAAGGGTTTTTACAGTTCAGTATTTACTCAGTGATTTGAAGAATTTTGGATGTAGTTTAAGTGATGATTTGAATTTCTTAAAAAATCCGGATACTTTAATGTGGCTTGGATGGGCACTGTTTAGGAGAAATAATTTTGACAAAGCAGAGAGATTTTTTCTTAATTCAATATCAAATGGAAGTGATAATCCTTTGAATTTTTATGGAATTGGAATTATAAAGTGGAAAAAAGAAGGAAATTTAAAAGAGGCAAAAGAGTATTTTGTTAAATATCTTAAAATGGATTCCTCTTCTAAGAGATCAAAAAAAGTAAGAAAAATTCTTGACATTATTTCAAAATGAGATAAGAGTAGATAACATAGAAAGTAAAGAGTAAGAATCCTTTAAATCTACTTAATTTTCTTCCCGTAATAAATAAGGGGAAAAGTATTGCAGTAAAAAACAATACAGAGGGAGATTGAATGAAAAAGTTAGAATAATTTTTAACAGGATTTATAAGAGCACTTCCACCAAGTATAAGTAAGATATTTACTATATTTGAGCCAACAATTGTTCCGATACTTAGTTCTGGAACCCCTCTTATTCCACCCAAAACAACAACAGCAAGTTCTGGAATTGAAGTTCCAAAAGCAACAACAGTTACACCAATTATAAGTTCGTCAATTTTAAGAAGTTTTGCAAAAATCACTGCTTCAATTACAGTTATTTTCCCTCCGATAAATAGAAGGATAAATCCAAAAATTAGAAACAGAAAAAGGATAGGAAGCGATGGTAGATTCCCATTTTCCTTTTTTGGAATTCTTTTCCTTTTTGAAAGGGAAAATATATAGAGAAGAAAGAAAAATAAGTAAAGAAACGATTCAGCCCTTGATATGATTCCATTTAAAGATGTGAAGAAAAAAATAAGGGAAGAAAGAAGAAGAACAGGATAGTCAAATTTTATTATCTCCTTTTCAACATTAAGTGGAAGTATCATTGCTCCAATTCCAAGAACCATTCCAATATTTATTATACATGAACCAATCACATTTCCAAGAGCAAGATTTGATACTTTTTTGAATGATGCAATCCAGGAAACAGAAGCTTCCGGAAGAGAGGTTCCAGCAGCAACCACTGTAAGGGAAATTACAACAATTGATATTCCAAACTTCAATGATAATCTTTTACTTGTCCATATAATTATTTCAGCACCGGTCCATGTTATTGCAATACCAAGAATTAAAAGTAATATTGTTTCAAGCATTTTTTAAAATTTCAGAATAAAGTTTCTTGTGTTCATT
>QMOP01000132.1 GCA_003650255.1 Caldisericota bacterium | reverse complement strand
ACCTTTATCTTTAAGTTTTTATATTCTATCTCCTCTCCTTTCTCTGGAAGATAACCAAATAACCCAATAACAAATCCACCAATACTTGAAAAATCCTCATATGGTATTTCAACATTTAAAACCTCTCTCACTCTATCAATCTCCTCCTCTGCTTCAACAATATACACATTTTTTGAGATTCTGTAAATAGAAGAACCCTCTGGAATATCATACTCATCCCATATCTCTCCTGTTATCTCTTCAAGAATATCCTCAAGTGTAACTATTCCAGAAATCATCCCATACTCATCAACAACACAAGCAATATGCATTCTCTTCTTCCTGAATTCTTCAAGAAGTTTCTCTATCTTCATTGTCTCCGGAACAAACTCAATATCCCTTAAAATATCCTTTAACAGAATTAAATTTCTGTTTTTCATAAGATAAAGAAAATCTTTAACATAGATAAAACCTATAATATTGTCAATATTTCTCTCATAAACAGGAAATCTTGAATGTTTTTTCTCTGTAATTTCCTTCTCAATCCTTTCAATTTTCCAGTTTATATCAATAGCATCTATATGATGTCTTGGAATCATAACATGTCTTACTTCTTTTTGTGGGAATTCAAGAAGCTTTGAAAGAAGCTCCTTCTCCGTCTCACCAAGTATACTTTCTCTCCTGGCAAATTCAAAAATTGACTTCAAATCCACTCTTGAAAATGCTACATCCTCTTTAATCTCAACACCAAAAATCCTTAAGAAAAATCTTGAAATGAAAAATATTACTGATACAAAAATCTTAAGAACTCTTCCAAAAAAAACCAAAACCGGAATAACCTTTATGCTCCAGGTGAACCTATAAAACCTTCCATAGGTTTTTGGAATTATTTCACCAATAAGTAGAGTAAAAAAAATAAAAACTCCTGTCAGAATTGAAGCAACTTCTTTATATTCAAAACCATAATTTTTTGAAATATCAAATGAAAGAGAGATAACAAATACTGTTCCAAGAATTACAGAGATATTGTTTCCGAAAAGAATTGTTGTAAGAAAATACCTTGGATTTTCAAGGTACTCTCTCAAACTTGATTTTTTTTCAAGAATTATCCTCTTTAAATCTCTTCTTGAAAGTGAGGTAAGTGCGGTCTCAGAAGAAGAAAAGAATGCCATTCCAATAAAAGATAAAAGAATTATTAAAAGTTTA
This sequence comes from Caldisericota bacterium, assembly GCA_003650255.1. Classification (GTDB taxonomy): domain Bacteria; phylum CG03; class CG03; order B21-G15; family B21-G15; genus B21-G15. The sequence continues at coordinate 2,952 of QMOP01000132.1, read as the reverse complement.
AGAAGTAGTAGTCCTGTCATACTCATCCTCTATCTCGCCAAAAATCTCCTCAAGTATATCCTCAAGTGTTACTAAACCTTCTAACTCTTTCTTTGTTCCAATAAGAGCAATATGAATTCTCTCTGAAAGCATCCTCTTATAAAGCAAAAGTAGTTCCTCCTCCCCAGATACAAATCTTGCACTTCTTACAATATTACTTAATTTAAAATTTTCTCCTTTAAAAAGATTTAACAAAAGGTCCTTAACATATAAAACACCTTTAAACTCTTTCTTCTCCTCATCATAAAATGGATATCTTGAAAATCCCTCTTCAAGAATAACCTTTATGACCTCCTCAATATCCATCCCTGAATTTAGAATCACAATATTCTCTTTTACTGTCATAACATCTTTAACCCTTTTATTTTTAAGTTTTAAAACATCCTCCATCATGTATCTAATACTCTTCGGAAATCCAGAATCCTTAAGTTCTTCAAGTATAACATCCTTTACATCACCAAACTCCTCTTTAAAATATTTTTTCTTTGTAATTGACTCTGAAACAAAGGAGAGAAAGTTTATAACAGGTATTGAAAGAAGATAAAATGGATAAACAAATCTTTTACCAATCTCATAAACAATTTCTGGTTTTACATTTGCAAGAAGTTTTGGGATTGATTCTCCAAAAAGAAGAATTATAAAAGAAACAAAAAAAAGAGAAATAAGTTCTCCTTTTATTGAATCATCATAGAACTTTTTGATTATGAAGTACGAAAATAACGAAGAAAAAACAATATTGACAATGTTATTACCTATAAGTATTCCTGTAATTACTCTATGGGATTTCTCAAGCCACACTTTCATCAATGACTCCTTTTTTCTCTTAAACAACTGAAACTTATCAAATGACAAAAGTGCTGTCTCGCTTCCTGAAAATATCGCACTTAAAACGATAAGAATGAGAAAAATAAAGTATATCATCCGAAAATCTGAAAAAGTAAAGTTGTTATCAAAATTCCAAAAATTGCTCCTGCTATAACTTCACTTAAACTGTGAATGCCAAGCCGGATTCTACTTTCTCCCACCATAACAGCAAGAATAAGTGTTAAAATAAAAAGAAGAAAATTTTTTGAAGTAAAAAATGTAAGTGTTGCAACTGAAAAGGCAAATGCTGTATGGCCTGAAGGAAAACCTCCTGATATAAACTTTTCTTTTCCTGTTATACCTTTTAAAAATATAACAAAAAATGCAAGAAAAATAATTATTGAAAATGTAATATAGTGTGGCATTCTCTTAATTCTCAAAATAACAGGATCCCTTATTTCTAAAAGAAATGGATGTTTAAAAAATATTATATATCCAATAATAACACTTGATATACTTGAGATAAGAACTGCACCAGCAGATATATCCTTTGCAAGTTTTGCAAGTGGGTGGAATCTATCGGTTATCAAATCTATTACTCTTTCAGTTACAGTGTTAAAAAGTTCACTCACAATAACGATTGTTATAACAATAAGAAGAATGAGAAACTCAATTTTTGAAATTTTAAGTAGAAGTGAAGCTAAAAGAACAAGTGTTGCAGCAGTAAAATGTATTCTTAAATTTCTTTCACTTTTTAAAGCAGATATAATTCCTTTTATTGCTGAATTGAAACTTTCAACTAAACTCTTCTTCTTTCCTTCCATTTCTTAAAAATTCTCTCCTGAATTTTAAACATCTTTAAATTCTCTTCTTCGGTTTTATCTCCATAACCTTTTATATGAAGGAGTCCATGTAAAATAAGATAAAGTGCCCTTTCCTTTAAACTTCTCTTTTTTTCCTTCCTTAATTGTCTAACTCCTATGTAAATCTCTCCAAGAAAAATATCCGCATCTAAAACATTCCTCTCATTCCAGGGAAAAGCAATAACATTTGTATCACTATTTTTACCAAAAAATTTCCTGTTTAAACTTTTAAGATTAGGAAGAAAAACAATATTAAGATTCCCTTTTTGAAGCTTTATCTCCTTCATCGCAAATTTAACAAAATCTAAAATTTCCTTCTTTCTTATAAATTTCGGAATATTAAAAAGTTCAACCATTCGGATATTCTACTCTTGGATGATGAATTGTTGTAAGAGTATGAATAAAGGAATCTCCAATTTTATGAAGGTCTTTTAAAGTAAGAGGGCATTCATCAAGCTGTCCATCAATAAATTTATTGTTTATAACCTTAAGAACCACCTCTCTTATCCTCTCAAAAGTTGGCTTCTCAATCGCTCTGACTGCTGCTTCCACACTGTCAGCAAGCATAACAAGGGCTGTCTCCTTTGTGTGTGGTTTTGGCCCAGGGTATCTGAACTCAATATCAGATACCTCCTTTTTTCCATTCTTCATACTTTTCATATAAAAATAATGCATAACACTTGTTCCATGATGTTCCTTTATAAAATCAATTATAACATTTGGAAGTTTATATCTTTTAGCAAGTTTAACACCTTCCTTTACATGACCTATTATTATAAGACCACTCATCTTTGGTTCAAGTTCCTCATGTTTACTCTTTCCCCCTTCTGTATTTTCAATAAAATATTCTGGTTTATAAAGTTTTCCTATATCATGATAGTACGCACCAACCCTTGCAAGAACAGTATTTGCTCCAATCTTATCACTTGCTGCTTCTGCAAGTGTTGCAACAACAAGAGAATGGTGATATGTTCCGGGTGCTTCTTGAGCAAGTTTTTTTAAAAGATCCTGATTGAAGTCAGCAAGCTCTATAAGACGAATTGGTGATACAAGGTCAAAAACTGATTCAAAAAATGGCAAAACCCCAAGAACAACAATAGAAATTCCTCCCCCGGAAATGAAGGAGTATAAGAAATATTTTCCCACTTCTTTTAATTTAACTGATTCAAGAAAAAGAGACGGAAAAAGGAGCAAAAATTCAACCCCTGTTACTACAAAACCTGCTCTTATTATATCTCTTCTATGT
>QMOP01000131.1 GCA_003650255.1 Caldisericota bacterium | reverse complement strand
TTCAATCCTTGTAGCACTTGAACCAAGTATTATAAAATCTGTTTCTTCATTATCTCCATTTCTGGCCTGAACTTTAAACCAGTAAACTGTATTTGCTTCTAATCCTGTAAATGTTCCACTTGTCTTTTTAACCCATCCTTCATCTGTTATCCATGAACCCAAAGAGGAAGTAGATTTAAAAACTCTATATTCTGTCTCTGATGAATTACCATTTGCTGTCCAATTAACTGTAATGGAAGTTGTGTAAATCTGCCATTCTCCACTTACACCAGGAACATTCGCAAATGTATATTTTCTTGTCTGAACTCCAAAATCTGTAGTTATACCATTTCCATTCATGGCACTTCCGCTTATCCAGTAAGGTGAATTAACCTCTAAATTCTTTATCCTTATCTCACCCCATTCACTTAAATAGTAATATGTTACAGAAACACCGAGAGTGCCGTCTATCTGCACGTATTTCGTTGTCCCATCGTAAAGCACTGCTTTAAAAGCATACTTTGTAAAATTAACTGGATTTGTATCTATCGTTGAAGTATCTATTTTAAGTTCTGTTGAACTTACAGCGGAAACCTGAAGTGAAGATGGCACCTCACATAATGTAAATGTTGAAGGAATTACATGAATCTGTGTTTCTACTCCCTCCTGATTCCTCGCTTTTATCCAGATAAAGTATTCAGTATTGTATGTTAAACCATCAAATTCATCAAAACTCTTATCAAGATTAGAATATACATCCCATCCTTTATATGAAAGAGTGGATACCTCAACTCCTACACTTGAAATATAAATTGAATATTGAGTAGTTGAAGGATTTGCTCCCGTAGAAAAATCTACTGTAATACTCTTCTTCCCAGTTGAAACAACATACCCTCCTTTAGGCACTTCTGCATATGTTACTCCATATCTAACAGGATAACCATAATCAATATAATCCCAACTACTTTCATCCCCTCCTTCTGTCCTTGTCCTTATTCTATACCAGATCTTGGTATCCGGATTTATCCCTGTATGAATTGTAGAACTCATTACTACATAATCATTTCCATAGAGTTCCTGCCATAAATATGAGGGATCGTTCGTTGTTGAGTATTCTATATCATATTCATACCCAGTCTGAGTCCAGGTAAGTTTTATACTTGATGTTGATATTGCTTCCGCTGTAAGATATGGAGCATCAGATAAAGTCCAAGCACTGGTAATTTCCCCAAACTCTGTCTCAATCCCTTCCATGTTTCTTGCCTTCACTTTAAAATAATACTTTTTACCTTTCTCAAGCTCTGTTGCTTTTGCCCCTGAGTTACCTCCCCAATAAATAAATGAACCCCATGTTGGAGTGGTTGAAAGTGGGCCATCGGAACTCGTCATATAATATGTTGTGCCTGAAATAAATCCTGTGGTGGATACCGCTATCAAATATTCAGTATCAGGATCAGGATTCTGAGGATTCTCTCCCTGTTTACTTATCTTAATCTGGATATATGTCTTTCCCCTATCAACTACTGTCGGAGAAGAGGGGGCAACGCATAAAGTATGAATACTATAAACAGAAGTTGATGAGTTCATTACTCCAAAATAATTTTTGGAATTTGCAATAAAATAATACGTTGTATTTGGCTCAAGTCCAGTAAATTCTACCCATCCTGTATCTTTCTTCCATACTCCAGAACTCAAATTTAAACAGTAAACTATAACACCACTTTCTCCTGAAGTTAAATTTGATAAAGTTCCTGTTGATCTTGCTTTAATGGAGTTATAAGTTAAAGAAGTTGTATCAAATTCAACGCCTGTAGGCAACTCTATCCTTGTTGCAATATCCACCGGACCTACCCACTCATTTACTGTAGGTGGAGAATCTGAATTTTGAGTTCTCACTTTAAAACTGTAAACTGTATTTGGCGATAAACTTTCAAAAGTATAATCATTATTCACAAGCCATGGACTTGATTGGGCAGTATTTACTTCATAAAACTGTATCCACTGATCGCCCGGATTATTACTGAAAGACCCTAAAGCTTTTACACTAATACTTGTTGTAGTAAGGGAAGTATAAGTAATACCTGTGGGTGATTCTATCAAAGTATATTTTACTGTTTCCGGTCCTAAAGAACTTTCTATTCCTGCAACATTTCTGGCTTTTACCTTTACCTGATACTTCTTATTCGCCTTAAGCCCTATTATATCTATTCCATTTATTGATCCTCCCCATCCTTCTTTTGTTTTCCATACCTCATCCTCACCCAAACTTCCGCCTGCTTGAACATATGTAACTAGTGTCCAGTCATCTGTTGATACTGCTATTGCAAATTCTGTATAACTTGGGTTCTCATTCTCATTTATGACAACATTTATGCTGTAAGTTGTTGGATTATTCAAAGTGGGCGCAAGAGGAATATTACACAATGTGTATGTTGAAAATTCATTACTCCAGTCATTCTCAAGTGCTACTCTATTTCTTGTCTTTGCTTTAAATGTGTACTTGGTATTTGGCTCAAGTCCTGTGAGTTGCCAGTAATCGGTAGTTCTTCTCCAGCCAGAATCTGTAGAAAGTGAAATTTCATAATATTTTATTCCTGACCCTCCTTCATTTAATCCTGTAAAATTGTTTGTTGGTGCAACGTTTATCGCATTTTCACTTACTATAAATTTCAATCCTAACACCTCCTCTATTCTTGTCGCTACTCCTTCTTTATAAGCAACTCTTTCCACACCGTCTCCATTTCTTGATACAACTTTAAAATAATAGGTAGTGTTTGCCTGTAATCCCGGAAACTCTGTTGAAATACTAACAATCCAGGAGGTAGATGAGATAAGCTCGGAATAAACACTATCTCCATAACAGTAAAACCTTAATCCAGAAATTCCATCCCCTAAATTACTGAATTCTCCATTTTCAGGTATCGCCTCAACAACAATGCTACTTATCCCTATACTCCAGGTTAAATCTGTCACCTTTTCTATAAGTGTATATGATGAACCAACAACTCCATATCCGGTCTCCTTTCCTTCGTTGTTCCTCGCTTTAACTCTGAAATAATACTTTTTATTTGCTTCAAGACATGTAAATGTGTACTCATTAAGATCTGAAAAACTACTCCACCCTGAACTGGAGTATAATATGTTAAAATTACCGTCTGTTGAACATTCCACAAAGTACTCTGTTCCTGTAAAATTACCATTTGAATGCCATTCAATTTTTATGCTTCCTGTTGTAATATTACTCAATCTCTTTCCTGTGGGTGGCATGGCTAATGTATAACTGGATACTTCAACATAATCTGTCTCATTTCCATAAATATTCCTTGCCTTTATCTTCCAGTCATATAAATAATTAGGTGTAAGTCCAGAAAATTCATGAAAACTGTTCTCCTTCTTCCATCCAGAATCTGTTGATGCATTCACACTCCATATATATATCCCGCTTTCTCCCTGCCCAAGATTTGTAAAAGAACCAGCTGCTCTTACCTTTACATATGTAGCTCCTATCACCTCAAATTCAACTCCTGATGGCTTCTCTATGTATGTGGCTGTGCTTACTTCTTCACTGAAATCTGTCTCTATACAATTCTTGTTCCTTGCTTTTACTCTAAAACTCCAGACAGTATTAGACTGTAGATCCTTTACTTCCACTCCATTTATTCCTCCCCACCCATCATAACTCTTCCAGTATTCCTGAGTAATTAAACTGCTACTTGTTCCAACATAATATGTGCTCAACCAGTTGTCACTGGATACTGCTATAGTGTATTCTACGATATCTGCATTTCCATTCCTGTTTATTACTACTTTTATACTTGAATCTTCACTACCACTTACAAGATCTATTGCAGGTATCCCGGGAATGTTACAAATGGTGTAAGTAATAAATTCTATGCTCCACTGATTTTCAACACCCCTCAAATTCCTTGTTTTTGCTCTGAATCTATACTCTCCTCCCGGTGTAAGTCCTGTGATATACCACCACTCAGTTGTTTTCCTCCATAAACTATAACTACTTGTATTCACCTCCCAGTATTTTATTCCTGATTCTCCTTCATCCAGATTGCTGTAACTCCCTGCTGCTTTTATTCCTATTGAACTTATATAAACTCTAAACTCTAAACCGCTTACTGCTTCTATTGCTGTTGCCGTAGAAATGTTTAAAGGATTTGCCTCTATTCCACTGCCATTCCTGCTTACTAA
>QMOP01000130.1 GCA_003650255.1 Caldisericota bacterium | reverse complement strand
TTTTTTAACTGATTTTAAAAAGAAAAAATTTTATAGGGTTGAGTTACTTAAGTTTTTAAGGAAAGAAAGAAAATTTAGAAATATAACAGAGTTGAAAAAACAAATCCAGAGGGATATAAATAAATCCTTTCAAACACTTAAGAAATTTGTTAAAAAATAGTTATGAAGAAAAGGGTTCTTTTTATTGCTTCAGGAGAAAGGGATTATTCCATATTCAATTTTCTTTTTGAAAGAAAGGATATGGAGTGCAGGGCAGTTGTTTTGAAGGATAGAGAAGGAAGATTTGCGAAGGATCTTAGAAAGAAGAATATAGATGTTTTAGATGACTATAGGGATTTAAAAAATTTAGATGAAATTGATGTTGTTGTTGATTTAACAGGAAGTGAAGAAGTAAGAAACTATTTTAAATCTTTTGATAAAGAGATTCTTGGAAGGGTTTCAACAGAGATACTTTTGGAACTGTTAAGAGAAAGAAGAATATATTATGAACTTGAAAAGTTTACGTCAAAACTTGATCCGTCTCTTGGACTTGAAGAACTCCTTGTTATTCTCATTGGTTCAACTTTAAAAATTTTAAAAGCAGATTCTGCTGGGGTTTTTCTGAATGTTAATGGGAGGATAGAATCAAAAACATCGTGGGGGATGAGTGATACTGAGATAGAGAATTTTATCAATTTCCTTGAAAAGGAGAAATTCTCTTTTAAAGATACAGAGATTATGGAGGAACGGGGTTTTCTATGTACATCTTATAAGACATCTGATGGAGATATTTTTGGTTATCTTGTTGTTGGGAAAAATAAACCTTTTACTGAAGAAGACAAAAAACTTCTTCTTCAACTAAGAGATAAATCCTCCTCTCCAATTTTAGCGGCATTTAAGATTAAATCAACAGTTGAGATATCTCTCTTAGATTCTCTTACAGGTTTATACAATCACAGAGCATTTCAGGAAAGATTAAGTAAGGAACTTGAAAGGGCGTATAAATACGACTTGATATTTTCTTTAATAATGATGGATATAGATGATTTTAAAAAGTATAATGACACATATGGACACCTTGAAGGAGACCATCTTCTTCGTTCACTTGCTCAGATTATGAAATATACTTTAAGAGAAACAGATTTTATTGCAAGGTATGGTGGAGAAGAGTTTGCCATAATACTTCCTGAGACAAACAAGGAGGGTGCTGTTATTGCTTGTGAAAGGTTGAGAAGAACAATAGAAGGGCAGAGGTTTGGAAAGGAAAGAAGGAAAGTTACAGCAAGTTTTGGCGTAAGTTCCTATCCAGAGGATGGGGTTTATAAAGATGATTTAATAAAGAAAGCAGATGATGCTCTTTATCGTTCAAAAAGAGCAGGTAAAAACAGAGTTACACCTGCATAAGTTATTTACTTTTTTTAAAAATATTGCTATAAGTTTATAAATTGTTGGAAGGAGGTAGGTATGCCTAAGATTGATAAAACTGAAGTTATAAAGAAATTTCAGAAGCACCCACAGGATACTGGTTCCTGTGAGGTTCAAATAGCAATTTTGACAGAAAGAATAAGGAATTTAACAGATCATCTTAAGGTTCATAAGAAGGATGTCCATTCAAGGTATGGGTTGATTAAAATGGTTTCAAGAAGGAAAAGGCTTCTTAAGTATCTTAAAAAAGTAGAACCAGAAAAATATAAGAAAATTATAGCAGAACTTGGTTTAAGAGAGATTTGATGATTGAGATAAAAAGAAACATTGCAGGTAAGGATTTAATAATTTCAACAGGAGTTCTTGCAAGGCAGGCAACTTCAAGTGTAAGTGTAAGACTTGGTGATACAGAGGTTCTTGCAACTATCTGTTTTGGAGAACCAAGAGAGAGTCCAATAGATTTTGTTCCACTTGTAGTTGATTATAGGGAAAGAACCTATGCAGCTGGAAAGATTCCAGGAGGATTTTTCAAAAGAGAAGGGAAACCTACAGAGGCAGAAATTTTGATTTCAAGGCTTGTTGATAGATCCATAAGACCACTTTTTCCAAAAGGGCTTCAGAATGAGGTTCAGGTTATGATTACAGTTTTATCAAGTGATCAGGAAAATCCTACTGATGTTCCTTCCATAATAGGTGCTTCAACTGCTCTTCTTATTTCAGGTTTTCCTGTAAAAAGGTGTGTTTCAGCATGTAAGATTGGATACAAAAATGACAAATTTATATTTAATCCAACAATCTCTGAGATAGAGAATTCTCTTCTTGAAGTAGTAATTTCAGGGACACCGGATGATGTAATTATGATTGAAGGAAAGGCAAAGGAATTTGAAGAAAATAAACTCCTTGAAGGGATAAAAGAAGCACAGAGTTTAGTTTTAAAAGAAATTGCAGAGATGCAGAATGAAATTTATGAGAGGGTTTCTCCTGAAGGATTTAAGTTTTCAATAATAGATTTTGAATCAAATCCCATTTCAAAAAAGGCAGAGGAGTTATTTGAGAAAAAAATTTCAAAAATTTATGAATTTCCATCAAAAAAGGAAAGAAGGGTATTTTTGAAATCACTTTATGAGGATGTTAAAAGGAGTTTAAATGTTGATGAGAAGAGTGAGGTATATGTTAATTTTTCATTTAATGAAGTTTTAAGAAGTTATGTTAGGAAGAGAATTCTGGAAGAGAATCTGAGAATTGATGGAAGAGGACCGGATGATATAAGGGTTATTGATTGTAGAGTTGGATTATTACCAAGAACACATGGTTCGGCTCTTTTTACAAGAGGAGAAACACAGGCACTTGTTACAACAACACTTGGAACAGCTCAGGATATGCAGATAATGGATGAGTTGGAAGGTGTTTACAAAAAAAGATTTATGCTTCATTACAATTTTCCACCATTTGCAACGGGAGAGGTAAAACCGTCAAGAGGTCCATCAAGAAGAGAAATAGGTCATGGAGCACTTGCTGAAAGATCAATTGAAGCAGTATTACCTGATGAGGATGAGTTTCCATACACAATAAGAGTTGTATCCGATATTCTGGAATCTAATGGTTCATCCTCAATGGCTTCTGTGTGCGGAGCAACACTTTCTCTAATGGATGCTGGAGTGCCACTAAAAAATATGGTTTCAGGGGTGGCTATGGGTCTTGTAAAGGAACTTGATAAAGAGGTTATCCTTACAGATATTCTTGGAGATGAGGACCATGTTGGTGATATGGATTTAAAAATTGCAGGAACATATAATGGAGTTACTGGAATTCAGATGGACTTAAAAGTGGAGGGTTTGAGTTTTTCCACACTTGAGAAAGCCTTTAATAAAGCAAAAGAGGCAAGGTTAAAAATATTGGAGAAGATGAAAGAGGCAATATCTTCTCCAAGGGTTTCTGTTTCAAAGTATGCACCAAAAATTGTGAGGTTAAAAGTATCTCCTTCAAAAATAGGGGAGATTATTGGTCCTGGCGGTAAAACGATTAAAAAGATTATTGAAGAAACAGAAGCAAAGATTGAGATTGAGGAGGGAGGAATTATTTACATTTCAGCAGATGATATGAGAAAGGTTAATGATGCAAAACAGATGATAGAGTTTTTAATTCAGGATGTTGAGCTTGGAAAGATTTACAAAGGAAAGGTTGTAAGGGTTGCTTCATTTGGTGCTTTTGTTGAAATTTTTCCTGGTAGAGAGGGTTTGTGTCATATTTCACAGATAGATTTTGGAAGGGTTAATTCAATATATGATGTTGTGAAAGAAGGTGATGAAATACTTGTTAAGGTTATAAATATTGATTCTCTTGGAAGAATAAATTTAAGTAGAAAAGAGGCATTAAGAGAACTTGGGATAAGGAATGAAAGAGAATATACTGATAAAGATATTTAATTCTGCTTATTCCCTCATGCTTGAGGAAAATCTTATAGAACTTACTTGGGAAAGTAAATCTGAAAGGATTTATATAAAAAGGAAGAGAAAGAAGAAGGAGATTTCTGGTATAAAGGTGAGGGAAGAGGAAATAAAGGAAAGCGAGGAAGAAAAGAAAGAGGAAATAAAAGGGAAGGATTTTGTCAGGAGTCCAATTAATGGTTTTTTTTATCGTTCTCCTTCTCCTGGTGCTCCGCCTTTTGTTGAAGTTCCAAGTGAGGTAAAAAAAGGACAGACACTTTGTATAATTGAAGCAATGAAAGTTATGAATGAGATAAAGGCAGAAAGAGATATGAAAATAATAGATGTTCTTGTTGAAGATGGGAAAGAAGTAAAAGAAGGGCAGGAACTTTTTG
>QMOP01000129.1 GCA_003650255.1 Caldisericota bacterium | reverse complement strand
TATCAAGGTAGAAGAATTATTCTTTCAAGAAACTCAATTTATAACATTTTCTCTAAATCCGATTCAATTTACATAAGAGGAAAAAAGTTTGGTAAAGGAATTAGATTTTACTCTGAGGATGATTTTATAAGGGTTAACGGAAAAAGATATAGAGATACAATTCTTGTTTTACTTGATGATGGAAAGTTGAAGATTATAAATGAACTTGGAATAGAAGGATATTTATATGGAGTTCTTCCGAAAGAGGTCTCTCCTTCTTGGCCAATTGAAGCATTGAAGGCACAGGCAGTTGTTTCAAGGACATATGTTCTGAACAATATTGGAAGATTTGAGAAAAAAGGATATGATTTATGTTCAACATATCTTTCTCAAGTTTATGGTGGAGTTGAAGTGGAGAGACCTGAGACGACAATTGCAGTTGAGGAGACAAGAGGAGAGGTTTTAACATATAATGGTGAACTTGCGAAAGTTTTCTTTCACTCAAACTCTGGTGGATATACAGCAGATGTAAAGTATGTGTGGGGAATGGATATTCCATATTTAAAAGGGAGAAAGGATAAATATTCCATAAATTCTCCACAATATAGATGGAAAAAAAGGATAAAAAAGGATTTTATTTTGAAAAAATTGAGGAAAGAAGGTTATAAAATTGGTAAAATAAAAAGAATCAAATTGAAAGGAAGAACACGTTCAAAAAGGGTGAAGTATTTTATTATTTATACTGATAAGGGGAAGATTAAGATTAATTCAAACAGATTCAGAATGATTTGTGGACCAGAAATAATAAGGTCTACACTTATTGAGAATTTAGAAATGAAAGGAGACAGTTTTATTTTTGAAGGAAGGGGATGGGGACATGGTGTTGGACTTTCTCAATGGGGAGCAAGGAATATGGCTCTTGAAGGTTATAATTATAGAAAAATTTTAAGATTTTATTTTCCGGGAACAAAAATTGAAAAATGGGATTATTAACACTTGAAGAAATAAAGAAAAACAAAATTTTTGATACCTTTATTGAAATGGCAGACAGAAATTTTAAGACACTTGGTTATAAAGAACATGGAAGAAGACATGCAGAACACACAGCAAAAGTTACATCTCAAATTTTATCTGCTCTCTCATTTTCTCCAGAGGAAGTTGAAATAGGTAAAATAGCAGGTTATCTTCATGATATTGGAAATGCTTTTTCAAAAAGATTTCATGAAGAACAGGGTGCAGTTTTTGTTTTAAGAAATTTTGTAAAAATGGGATATGTTGATGAAGGAATAAGAATTGCAAAAATTATTGGTCAGCATGAGAAGAGAGATAAAGTTCCTCAGGATCCTGTTCTTGCTGCTGTTATTTTTGGAGACAAGTCAGATGTATCAAGAAACAGAGTTAGAAAAAAGGACTTTAAAAAGTTTGATGAGCATGACAGAGTTAATTATGCCTGCACAGATACAAAAATTCTTATAAGTAATAAATCAAAAGAAATTTCACTCTACCTTACAGTTGATACAAATATAGCGACTGCATTTGAATATTTTCAGATATTTCTTTCAAGGTTTAAGTTTTTAAAAATGGCAGCAGAGACACTCTTTTTAAAATTTTCACTTTTTATAAATGAGGGAAAAATTCTATGAAAAAGTTTATTGCATATCTTACGTTTGGATATCCAGACCTTAATACATCACTTTTTTATATAAAAAAATTTTCTGAGATTGGAGTTGATATAATTGAGATTGGTTTTCCGTATTCAGACCCTCTTGCAGATGGAAAGACAATTCAGGAAGCATCAAGTTCAAGTCTAAAAAAAAGGGAGTATTCAATTAATGAATTTCTTCATTACATAAAAAGTTTAAAATTGAAAATTCCAGTTGTTATTCTTACATATTACAATCCAGTTTTTAATTTTGGAATTGATAGATTTCTTAAACTTTCAAAAGATTCAAATGTATGGGGAGTTTTAATTCCTGATTTACTATTTGAAGAAGGAATCTATTTTAGAAAAAAATGTTTTAAATATGGAATAAAAAATATTGAATTGATTTCTCCACTTACTCCTTTAGAAAGAATAAGAATTATTGCAGACCAGACAAAAGGATTTTTATATTATGTCTCTGTTACAGGAGTAACTGGTGCAAGAAAAGGACTTCCTTCAGGTATAATTGGGAAGTTGAAGAGAATATCAGAAGTAAAAGGTGATATTCCACTTTATGCTGGTTTTGGATTTTCAAATAAAATTCAAATAAGTAAAATTATAGAATATGTTGATGGGATTATAATAGGAAGTGCAATTGTTGAAAAATTAAATAAAGAAAAGGATTGTCTTAATTATGTTGAAGATATTGCAAAATTCATTCATAAATTTTAAAATGGAAATATGGCTAAAAGAAGAATAACAATTCCACCTGGGATATGGGAGAAGTGTGAAAAGTGTGAACAATTAATTTATAAAAAAAGATTAAAGGAAAATTTCTATGTGTGTCCTAAGTGTGGTCATTATTTTAGAATTGGTGCAGATATAAGAATCAAACTTCTTACAGATGAATTTAAAGAAATTGCAGAGGAGATTCAACCTTGTGATCCTCTTGGTTTTTATGACACAAAACCATATAAAGAAAGATTAAAAGAGGCAAGAAAAAAGTCAGGACTTTCGGAGGCAGTTAAGGTTGGAATTGGAAAGATAGATGGAAAACAAGTTGCACTCGGAGTTCTTGATTTTAATTTTATGGGTGGAAGTATGGGTTCTGTTGTTGGTGAAAGAATAACAATTCTTGTTGAGGAGGCAATAAAAAGAAAAATTCCTCTTATTATTGTTTCAAGTTCTGGTGGAGCAAGAATGCAGGAAGGAATTTTATCCTTAATGCAGATGGCAAAGACATCTAGCGCAATAAAAAAATATAAAGATGAAGTGAAATCTCCTTATATATCAATTCTCACTCATCCTACAACAGGAGGTGTTTCTGCAAGTTTTGCATTTCTGGGAGATATAATAATCTCAGAGCCAAAAGCATTAATTGGTTTTGCCGGTCCGAGAGTAATTGAACAGACAATAAAACAGAAATTACCTGAAGGATTTCAAAGTGCAGAATTTTTACTTCAAAAGGGAATGATAGATATGATAGTTGAAAGAAAGGAACTTAAAAATACAGTTTCTAAATTAATTTCTATTTTAAAATCCTGAAAAATTTTATAAAATAAAAATGGAGGGAATTGTGGGTAGGTTAATTCTTGTTTCAAATCGTCTTCCAGTAAATATTGTAAGGGAAAAGGATAAAATTTTATTAAAGCAGAGTGTTGGAGGAGTTGCAACAGGTTTAAGTTCTGTCAGAAAAAGAAAAGAGTGTGTATGGCTTGGCTGGCCCGGAGCAGTTTATAGGAAAGATACTCATGAAGGGAAAATAATAAGAAAAGAATTAAAGAAAAATTCCTGTTATCCAGTTTCTCTTTCATCAAAGGACATTGAAAATTTTTATTATGGTTTTTCAAATAAGACAATCTGGCCACTTTTTCATTATTTTACTCAATATACTGTTTTTGATAAGAAATTCTGGAATTCATATAGAAAAGTTAATGAGATTTTTAAAAATGAGGTTCTTAAAGTTTATAAGAAGGGTGATACTGTATGGATACACGATTATCATCTTATGTTACTTCCTAAGTTATTAAGGGATGAATCTCCTAGTATGAATATCGGAATATTTATCCATATTCCATTTCCATCCTGGGAGATATTCAGACTTCTTCCATGGAGAAGGGAAATTTTAGAAGGAATTCTTGGAGCAGATTTAATTGGATTCCACATATACGATTATGTTTTACATTTTCTTGAAAGTGTAAACAGGGTTTTTGGATACACTCACGAATTTGGTAAATTGATTCTGAATGAGAGAATTGTAAAGGTAGATGCATTTCCAATGGGAATTGATTACAAAAAGTATCATGATGCACCATTACTTCCAGAGGTTCAAAAAGAAGTTAAAAGAATAAAGGATAGGGTTGGAACAAGAAAGATTATTCTTTCAATAGATAGGCTTGACTATACAAAGGGAATACCTGAGAGGTTGATTGCATACGATTTGTTCTTAGAAGAAAATCCTGAATTTAGAGGGAAGGTTGTTTTAATACTTGTTGCTGTTCCATCAAGAACAAAAGTTGAGCATTACAGGATTCTTAAAAGAAGAGTTGATGAACTTGTTGGAAGAATAAATGCAAAATATGGTTCAATCTCGTGGATTCCTGT
>QMOP01000128.1 GCA_003650255.1 Caldisericota bacterium | reverse complement strand
TTCAAAGGATGATGAGGTTGTTGGAATGGTTGCAACAGGAGATGCAAAAAAGACACTTCTTACAATAACAGAAAAAGGTTTCGGAAAAAGGTCAAAAATAGAGGATTACCGTATTCAGTCAAGGGGTGGTAAAGGAATAATAAATTTAAAAGTAAAAGAGAAGAACGGATTTGTTGTTGGAGTAAAGATTGTTAATGAGCAAGATGAGATTATAATAATTACAGAGAAAGGAGTGACATTGAGGACGCCAGTAAAGAGTATTTCAATAACAGGAAGAGCCACAATGGGAGTAAGGGTCATAAGGTTGAAACAGGATGATAGAGTAAACTCATTTGGAAAGATTATAAATAATGGGGATTGAAGAGATAAAGCATACAGCTGATATAGGGTTAAGAGTTACAGGAAATAGTATTGAAGAGATTTTTAGTGAAGCAGCAAAAGGAGTTGTAAACGTTGCTATAGAAGGAAAAGTTGAAGGCGAAGAGGAGATTCATTCGTTTGAATTTAATGGAGATACTAAAGAGGATTTACTTGTTGAGTGGCTTAATGAAGTTATTTATTTTCTTTATGAAAAAGGGCTTGTTTTTAAGAATTTAAAAAAAATAATTTTTGAAGATAAAAATGTTATGATTGAAGCAGAATTTTTAAAACCAGAAAACATCAATTACTCAATAGAAGTAAAATCAGCAACATATCATAATTTGAAAATAGAAGAAAAGGGAAATGGTTTTGAGGCTACTGTGATTTTTGATACTTAAGGAGGGGCTATGGATTGGAAGATTGAAAAGGTAGAAGAGTTTATTTACAGGATTCCAAAAGAAGGGAAGATGAGAGTTGAAGGAAGGTTATATATTTCAGAGAAAATGATTTCACATCTTAAAAAGGACAATACACCTCTACAGGTTGTAAATGTTGCACATCTTCCCGGAATAGAAAAGTACTCTCTTGCAATGCCTGATATGCACTGGGGATATGGATTTCCAATTGGAGGAGTTGCAGCGATGGACATTAATAAAAACGGTGTTATATCTCCTGGGGGAATAGGATATGATATAAACTGCGGAGTTCGTCTTATTAGAACAAATTTAACTTTTGATGAGATAAAGGAAAGAATTGAAGATATAATGAGTGCACTTTTTGTAAACATTCCATCTGGAGTTGGTTCAACAGGAAAACTTCGTTTAAGTGAGAAAGAGTTAAAGGAAGTTATTGTCAAAGGTTCTGAATGGGCTGTTGAAAGAGGGTTTGGATATAAGGAAGATTTACTTTCAACAGAAGATGGTGGAAGATTGAAGTGGGCTTCACCTGATTATATATCTCCAAGAGCATATGAAAGAGGAAGAGGACAACTTGGAACACTTGGAAGTGGAAACCACTTTTTAGAAGTTCAAAAAGTTGTAAACATTTATGATGAGGAACTGGCAAAAAAATGGGGATTATTTTTAAACCAGATTGTTATTATGATACATTCTGGTTCAAGGGGATTTGGTCATCAGGTATGTGATGATTATATAAAGGTTATGCAGAAAGCAGTTCAGAAATATGGAATCTCTCTTCCAGACAGACAACTTGCATGTGCGCCATTTAATTCAGAAGAAGGAAAAAGATATTTTCAAAGTATGTGCGCAGCAGCAAACTATGCCTGGTGTAACCGTCAGATAATGATGCACTGGGTAAGGGAATCATTTACAAAGGTTCTTGGAATATCACCAAGAGATTTTGGCGGAGAACTTATATATGATGTTGCTCACAATATTGGTAAGATTGAGGAGTATGATGGAAGAAAATATATTGTTCACAGAAAAGGAGCAACAAGAGCACTTCCTCCTGGAATACCACTTTTACCGGAGAAATATAGAGAAACAGGACAACCAGTAATAATTCCCGGAAGCATGGGAACAGAATCATATTTACTTGTTGGAACAGAGAAGGCAAAGGATACATTTTATTCAACATGTCATGGTGCAGGAAGGGAAATGTCAAGGCACGAAGCATTAAGAAGAGTTGAAGGGCATGAATTGAGAAGGAGACTAGAGGGAAAAGGAATAGTTATTGAGAGTAAAAGTATAAGAGGACTTGTTGAAGAAGCACCAGAAGCATATAAGGATGTAAGTGAGGTTGTAAGAGTTGTTGTTGGTGCCGGAATTTCAAAGAAAGTTGCAAGAATGGTTCCTGTTGGAGTGATGAAAGGATGATTGATTTAAGATTATTGAGGGAAAATAGAGGGGATGTGGAGAGGAAGTTAAAAAAAAGGAAGGAGGATATAAATCTTGAAAATATTTTAAAACTTGATGATGAGAGAAGGAGATTGATAAAAGAGGTTGAACTTTTAAGAAGAGAGAGAAAACTTATAAGTAAAGGTCCTGAAGCAAGAGAAAAAGGAAAGGAGTTAAAATTCAGAATTCAGGAAATAGAGAAGAATTTAAAAGATGTTGAAGAAAAATTAAAAAGGGAACTTTTAAATATACCAAACATTCCTTCTGATTATGTTCCTGATGAGATGAAAATTGTAAAGGTTGAAGGAGAGATAAAAGAGTATGATTTTAAAGTTCTCCCTCACTGGGAAATAGGAAAAATTTTAAATATATTTGATTTTGAAAGAGCATCAAAAATTTCTGGACCAAGGTTTCCTCTTCTAAAAGGATATGGTGTAAGAATGGAGATAGCATTATTAAATTTTTTCCTTGAAGAAAATAGAAAAAGCGGATACAAAGAAATTATAACTCCTTATCTTGTTAAGGAAGAGACGATGTTCGGAACAGGACAATTACCGAAGTTTGAAGTGGAACTGTATAAATGTGAAAGAGATAATTTATATCTAATCCCAACAGCAGAGGTTACTCTTGGAAATCTTTTAAGGAATGAGATTCTTGAAGAGGATGAATTACCTATAAAGATACAATCATTTTCACCCTGTTTTAGAAGAGAGGCAGGAAGTTATGGAAAGGAGACAAAAGGACTAATAAGAAATCATCAATTCCATAAAGTTGAACTTTTTAAATTCACAAAACCAGAGGAGTCAGATGAAAAATTTTTGTCTCTTGTTGAGGATGCAGAGAAACTTTTAAAAAAACTTGAACTGCCTTATAGAGTTGTTGAACTTCCGGCAGATGAACTTGCATTCAGTTCTGGAAGGACATTTGATTTAGAGGTCTGGATGCCTGGAGAGAAAAGATGGCTTGAGGTTTCATCCTGTTCCAATTGTTATGATTTTCAGGCAAGAAGAACAAATACAAGATTAAGAAGAAAAGATGGAAAGATTGAATTTGTTCATACAATAAATGGTTCCGGGCTTGCACTTGGGAGAACAATGGCAGCAATTTTAGAAAATTATCAGAATGAGGACGGAACTGTAAGGGTGCCAGAGGTTTTGAAGAAATACATGGATTGTGATATAATAAAAAGGGAGGGATAAATGGAGATATTCGGATTTGCAATCACATTTTTCTCCTTAGTTATTGCATATCAGGCATGGCAGAATGGAAGATTTATGAAAGAGGAGCTAAAAGCAGTAAGAGAACTTCTTGCTAAAATGGATGAACACATAATGAAGATGGATGAGCAGGCAGAAAAAAGACACAGGGAGGTTGTTGAAATAATCAATTCCCAGCATCAAAATGTGGTGGAACTATTAAAGAAGGGATTTGGTGACCTGACGAGGGATATAGAGGAGTTAAAAAATGGGAGCAAAAGCATGGGAGATAAATAATAAAGTAAAGGTAATACTTACAAAATACTGGATAGATGTATTGAAACTTTTGATAAACACTGTAAAGGATTCTGTTCTTATAAAAGGAGATTTAAGATTTAAATCAGGAGCAGCAGAGGATGATGCAACAATTATAGAGATACTTAAAAAAGTTGAAAGAGAGATTCTTCTTATTCCGGAGATAAAGCACATTTCATGGCATCTAACAGAATGGGAAAAAAGGGGTGGGAAGTGGGTTAGAAAAAAGGAGATAAAAAGAAAAGCAGGAGAATAAGCCCGGCACACTTTCTGGATACCAGAATTGAACTTGACAGGCTGAGTAGTGTAGATACCCCTTAAGGGGTAATTGGAATTCTTATTTTATAATCAGATAAATTATTTTCCAGAGAATAGTGACTTAAAAGGTGGTTAAGAATGTTTAAATTTGAATAATCTTCCTCCTTTACAATTTCTGAGAAAAAATTATAACCTGTCGGCAGGCAGGGATGTGCCCGGAATGTACCGTTCTGGCGGTTCGGAAGTTTCAACCT